>JAFAUR010000838.1 GCA_019243205.1 Acidobacteriaceae bacterium
GTTCCAAGTAGTCGACCAATCGGAGGGCGGCAAGCGGTTTGGTACAAGTCTGGTCTCAGGAGGGTACGACAACATCGGCAAAGAAGGCGGCACCTTTTCGCTGTACGAGGGCAAGCGGGTCAAAACGCAAACCGCCGTTCAGGCTAACGATTACGGCCATGCTGCTGAACTGCTTTTTAAATGGCTTCCGGAAAATCACTTCGACCAAATCGACCGGATTGCGCATCGCGTCGTGCATGGCGCCGATCTTTTTACTGGACCCGTTCGAATCGGAGACAAGGTTGTGGAGCAGATTGAGGGCCTTGCAGACTTAGCGCCGCTGCACAACGAACCAGCTTTATCCGTGATCCGAGGTGCCCGGTCGCATTGGGGCGACCTCGAGAACATCGCTGTTTTCGATACGGTCTTTCACCGAACAGTCCCTGAAGTTGCTGCTACTTACGCTCTGCCTTTCGAAATCGCCAACCGACACAAAATTCGACGATATGGGTTTCATGGTGTTTCGCATCAATACATGACATTGCGCTACTGCGAAGTGAGCAATGGTGCTTTAGAGCAGCTCAAGCTCATTACGCTGCACCTCGAAGGCGGCTCCTCAGCGGCGGCCATCCGGTACGGCAAGTCGATCGACACTTCGATGGGCTTTACGCCGCTGGAGGGACTTGTCATGGGAACCCGATGCGGCGATTTGGATCCTGCGATTGTGACGTATCTCATGGCAAAGGAGAAGCTGGATTCCGCTGGTATCGAAAATGTTCTGAACAAGGAATCAGGGCTGAAGGGAATTTCCGGGGTTTCCGCCGACACTCGACAGCTGAGAGGGAACCTCGACGATCCCAGGGTAAAGCTTGCGCTTGAGGTATTCAGTTACCGGGTCCGCAAATACCTGGGCGCGTACCTCGCGGCTCTGAACGGTGCGGATGCCATCGTTTTCGGCGGCGGAATCGGTGAGAACACGCCGGAAATCCGTGAATGGATCTGCAAGGATCTCGATTGGCTCGGTATCGATCTGGATTGCGCTCGCAACGCGAAAGTAATCGATCGCGAGGACACGATCAGCACCGAGCGCTCACGAGTCAAGCTTTGGGTTATACCGACGCAGGAGAACCTGATGATCGCGCGCGAAGCTGCGAGACTTTAATCCGATCTCCTCGCAAGGCCGCTATCCGTGAACTTCAGCGCTTACTTCCAGAACTTCAACCGGTTTCAATGGGCGGTCCGGTTTCAGCATGATCGCGCCCAACGGCGGAATGACGAGTTCTACCGATGCGGGCCTGCCGTGTGAGGGCGTTTGTTCCGCGTGAACATATCCGCCGTTCCCCAAATTGCTTCCTCCGAAAATGTCTGCGTCGGAGTTGAAGATCTCTCTATATCCGCACGCTTCGGGTAATCCGATGCGGTATCTCAGATGAGGCGCCGGCGTAAAGTTGCAGACTACAACGATGAAGTCGTCCCGGCGTTTGGCGCGGCGCACGAAAGAAACAATGGAATTCTCGGTATCGTGAAAATCGATCCACTCGAACCCCTGGTAGGTGAAATCCACTTCGTACAGAGCGGGCTCGCGACGGTACAGTTCGTTAAGGGCGCCGCAAAACGTTTGCAGCTTCTGGTGGATAGGGAACTGCATGAGCCACCATTCCAGCTGTCCCTCCGAGTTCCACTCTCGTGTTTGTCCGATCTCGCATCCCATGAACAACAGCTTCTTGCCGGGATGCCCATACATGTAGCTTAGGAAGGCGCGTGTGTTCGCGAAACGCTGCCATTCGTCGCCGGGCATCTTGTCGAGAAGGGCTCGCTTGCCGTAAACGACCTCGTCGTGCGAAATAGGCAGAACGAAATTTTCCGTGAAGGCATACACCATGCTGAAAGTAATATCGTTCTGGTGGTATTTGCGATAGATCGGGTCGCGTTCGAAGTAATGGAGCATGTCGTGCATCCACCCCATGTTCCACTTCATGGTGAACCCGAGCCCGTTCAGGTATACAGGACGCGAAACGCCCGTAAAAGCAGTGGATTCTTCCGCGATGGTGACCACTCCTGGAACCTGATGAACGACTTCATTCGTTTTCCGAAGGAATGAAATGGCTTCCAGGTTCTCGTTGCCGCCGTAGACATTCGGTATCCACTCACCGGCCTTCCGCGAGTAGTCCAGATAGATCATCGATGCGACCGCATCTACGCGCAGACCGTCGATGTGGTATTTGGTGAGCCAGAACATAGCGTTCGACATCAGGAACGAACGGACCTCGTTACGCCCGAAGTTGAAGATCAGCGTTCCCCAGTCGCGATGCTCGCCCAACCTGGGATCTGCGTGCTCATATAAGGCAGTGCCGTCGAAGTACACCAAGCCGTGCGCGTCTTTTGGGAAGTGCGCGGGCACCCAGTCCATAATTACGCCGAGGCCTGCCTGATGGCAGCGGTCGATGAAGTACATGAAGTCCTCGGGCGGACCGAAGCGCGAAGTTGGCGCAAAATAGCCGGTGACCTGGTAGCCCCAGGAAGGAGTGTACGGGTGCTCGGCGATAGGCATCAACTCGATGTGCGTGAAGTTCAGATTCTTCACGTAATCGACGAGTTCATCGGCAAGTTGCCGGTAGCTCAGCGACTTTCCGTATTCGTCTCTCTTCCATGAGCCGAGGTGAACTTCATAGAAGGAAAAGGGACTGTCCAGCGGTTTCGTCTGCCCACGTTTTTCCATCCACGCTGAGTCGTTCCACTCATAGCGGTCGAGGTCGGCAACAAGTGACGCCGACATGGGCGGTGTTTCCATCCAGAATCCGTAAGGATCCGCCTTCTGCTGCTCGTATCCGTGGAATCGCGATTTGATCGTGTACTTGTAAGGCGCGCCGGCTCCGACGCCCGGAATAAAAATTTCCCAGACGCCACCGGTTCGATTCCGCATCGGATTGCGGCGTGTGTCCCAATCGTTGAAGTTTCCGATGACGCTAACCACGACTGCGTTCGGGGCCCAGACAGCGAACCGCGTTCCCACGACGCCTTCCACCTCTGTCGGGTGCGCGCCGAAGGAGTTATACCCCTCGTAGTTTGTTCCTTCACCGTGTAAGTGAAGGTCGAACTCGCTGAGGAGAGGAGGGAAGCGATAGACGTCCTCGACTTCGCCCGCATGGCCGGCGTGATCGGTAATACGAAATTTGTAGCCGCGCGGTTTTGAGTCCAGCCGTATCGAAAAGATACCGGCCTGGTGGACCTTCTTCATCGGGATGGTTTTCCCGTCAGTGGCGAGAACGACGTCCTGAGCCTGCGGCAGAAATGCGGTTATTTCCCAACCAGATTTACTATCCTTGCCGACCTCATGCGGGCCCAGAACCGCGAACGCATCGCCGTGGTAGCCGCCGGCAATTGCTTCCATCTCCTGCTCAGTCATGCACGTTTATTATGTCAGGGGAGGCGCGTCTCTCCCCTAGCACAGCAGCGCCCCCAACCGACCTCTTATCCTTTCTTTCCAATGGATGAACCCGCGTTTGAAAACCAACCGCCGCCATCCGATTTGCGCGAGTTTATCCGCTCGCTGCCGAAGGCTGAACTCCACCTGCATCTTGAAGGTTCAGTAGAACCTGAGACGCTTCTGGAGATAGATCCATCGCTTTCATTGGATGTCATCCGCCCAAAGTTCCATTTCAATGGCTTTGACGGATTTCTGCAGTCTTACATTTGGGTTTCGCAAAAGCTCCATTCTCCGGACGCTTATGCGCTCGCCGCACGAAGGCTATTCGAGAAGCTGATCGATCAAGGCGTCACATACGCGGAAGTAACGTTATCGGTCGGGGTCGTTCTCTGGAAAGGACAGAAGTTCCCCGAGGTATTCGAAGCGCTAGTGGCCGAGGCGGCAAGGCACCCCAGGCTCAGGGTTGGCTGGATCTTCGATGCCATCCGGCAGTTCGGCGCTGAGACGGCCAAACCCGTTTTTGAGTTGGCCAAAGATCTCCGGGATCAGGGTGTGGTCGCCGTAGGAATCGGAGGGGACGAGGTGCGCGGGCCCGCGACCTGGTTCAAAGAGCTGTTCCGGGATGCGCGCCAGTCGGGCTTGAGGCTCACGTGTCATGCCGGCGAGATTTCGGGACCAGCGAGCGTGTGGGACGCGCTCGAGATCGGCTCGGAGCGGATCGGGCACGGCATCGGATCGATAGCGGACCCCGATCTCGTTTCGGCCCTCAAAGGATCGAATGTTCCTTTAGAAATCTGTACGACAAGCAACGTTTGCACCGGAGCAGTCGGACGCCTGGATGAACATCCACTTCGTCGGCTCTGGGATGCAGGAGTTCCCGTGGTGCTCGGAACGGATGACCCAGGGCTGTTTCGGACTGATCTCCTGCGCGAGTACGAGATTGCGGCGCAGGCTTTCGGATTTACGCGCGAAGAACTGTCGATGCTGGCGGAAAACAGCCTGCGTTACGGATTCAGCCCCTAGCCTGGCCGACCCGGTCTTCCAGGAGTAACTGGATGAGAGCCTCCAGTTGGCGAATGCGATCGCTCAATTGCTCCAGGTCTGTAGGTTCTGATTCGGCGGAGGCGGCAATTCGACCGTGCTCCAGGGCCCCCAGTTTCTCCGCGCGGCTCCTCACGACCCGTCCGGGAATGCCGACAACCGTTGCGCCTTCCGAGACCGAGTGAACCACCACGGATCCGGCGCCCACGCGCACATCGTCGCCAAGCTTGATGTTCCCGAGAACGGCGGCGCCAGCGCCTACTACTACCCGATTGCCAAGGGTCGGATGGCGTTTGCCTTTCTCATTGCCCGTTCCGCCTAGGGTCACGCCCTGGTAGAGGAGAACGTCGTCGCCGATCTCAGCGGTTTCACCAATGACGACACCCAGTCCGTGATCAATAAACAGGCGTTGGCCGATTTTTGCGCCGGGATGAATCTCGATGCCAGTCAATACCCGGGCGATGTGCGAGATGAAGCGGGCCAGAACATACCAGCGGCGGCGGTAGAACCAGGACGACACACCGTGGAAAAGAATCGCATGCAGGCCGGGATAGCAAAGCAGAATCTCGAGACTGCTTTTAGCGGCCGGGTCTTCCCGCTTGATCGTTTGGATATGGTCCCGCAGGGACATCACACTTATTGTCTCTTAGCAGAGATGCTGTCCGGTTGCCGCACGGTGCTACATCTTGTCTTTGATGTTTACCGAACGGCTTTATTACTCAGACTCGTACTTGACTGCTTTCGATGCCGAAGTAGTTGATCTTTCAGATGATGGAAAAATCGTTTACCTGGAAAGAACTGCCTTTTATCCCTCGTCCGGCGGACAGCCAAACGATTTGGGGACCCTGAACGGGGAGCGTGTTCTAGACGTACTCGACCAGGATTCACGAATTGCTCACGTCCTTTCCGGGCCCATTCAGGCGGGACGGGTACGAGGCATAGTCGATTGGGACCGCCGCTTCAGCCATATGCAGCAGCATACGGGCCAACATTTGCTTTCTGCCGTTTTCCAGGAGTTGCTTGGAGCGCCCACGCTCAGTTTTCACTTGGGGCCAGAGGTGTCGACCGTAGAGATCGGGGCGAAGTCGCTGATCGATAAGCAATTGGAAGACGTCGAGGCGCGGGCGAATCAGATCGTCTGGGAGGCTCGACCTGTTTCCATTCAGTTTGAGGATGCATCCACGGCGGAAGGACTTCGTAAGGCGAGTGCACGTACCGGAACGTTGAGGATCATCGACATCGCCGGTTTTGATCGAAGCGCCTGCGGAGGTACGCATGTCCGATCAACGGCAGAGATTGGGGCAATTCAAATCAGGGGCCTGGAGAAGATCCGAGGCAACGTAAGGATTGAGTTTGCGTGCGGCATGCGCGCTGTGCGGGCGGCGCGGGCCGACTTTCGACTGCTTTCAGAAGTTTCCAGGACTGTGGCCCTTCCTCCGCTCGAGCTTCCAGCAGCTATACAGGGGATGCGAGACCGGCTAAGGGACTCGGAAAAAGAAACCGCCAAGTTGCGAGGCGAACTAGCTCGGCAAGAAGGATTAAGCCTGTACGCTTCGACTCCGGAAGGTGCCGGCGGTCTGCGTCGAGCGTTCCTGTCCCGGCCGGTTTTGGACGAGACTGTCCGTGCTTGTGCGACAGCATTCGTGACGGGCAAACGTGCCATCGCGCTTGCCGCAGCAGAACAGGGCGGGGCGGTCCTTCTGGCCGCTTCGTCCGATTCTGGCATCGATGCAGGACGTACGTTGAAGGCGTGTTTTGCACGCCATGGGGGTAGGGGCGGAGGATCGGCCCAGCTTGCTCAAGGGAGTTTCGATAATCCGGAAATGCTCAGTTATTTGAGGGAGGAATTGGGGTTTCGAGGAAATTAGCCCACCAGTCCATTCGAAACGAGTACGATCGCGATGGCGAGGACTGCCGCAGCGAGTACCGAAGAACGGATAGATTTTGCGCGGACCGTTCCAGGTTCCTTCCAGAAAATCAGTCCCCAGAGTACATAGAGCAGAGCCGAGAATATCGGCACCGCTAATCGCGGCCACTCCGGGTGGTTTGCCTCGGACGGAGCCATTTTCGCGAGCAGTGCGGCCAACCAGCCGGCAGCCCAGATGGCGCCTCCCACCCAACCCAAGAGATGCGCTTTGAGTGAGCCTCGAAAGTAGGAGGACAGTCTTACGGGAGTACCCTCAATGGCGGCCATGCGGAAACCGAGCGTAAACACCAGGGTGGACCCGAGTATGCCCAAGGCGAACAGCAGTACGCCCACGTAAGGGCCTAAACCGAACTCCCCATCAATGCCGTTTGCGGCCAGCTGATAGAAGAAGCCCAGGAATACGCCGCCGAATACTCCGGTGATCAAGCCCTTGACTACGCGCATACGGCGTTGATCCAGAGGCGCGGGTTTGCCCGGGATTCGTTTGGCGGGAGTTGGATTACCACTCCGCTTAATGCAGGTCCGGGCGTCAAGGATTACTGCAGCGAGGCAGCAGGCGATTCCCAGCGATAGCAGGAGAACGTTGCCGGGCCGAAAACTGGTAACCGCTGCAACGATCAGCGCGACTCCGGTGCTAAGCGGAAACGCAGCGGACATCCCGAGTAGAGAAACTGCGGCAATCAGCAGCACATTTCCGATATTGAAGACGACCCCGCCCAGGACGGCCCATGCCTGCGCCATCCGGCCGGCGACCAGGACGCGGTCGCTGATTCCTAAATCGGTTCCGGAACTGCCCAGCGTGAAACTGGCAATTGCGGCCAGCGCGAGCGCGCCGACGGAGAAATCGAGATAGAAGTACTCGAACCGCCATCGAGGGCCAGCGAGTTTAAGTGTGTTCGCCCAGCACCCCAAACAGACGAATGAGAGCAAAAGCAAGGCGAAGACAGAGGAATCGGTTGCAGGGATGTTCAAGACCCGGTTCCTGCTTTCTTGCGGAAAGCTACTGGGCAACAGCCGGCATGCTGATCAGCGCAGTGGGCATCGCCGGAATGTCAGGTCCAAAGTAGTGCTGTTGAGCGAGATTGTGATACACGTTTCCGGCGATGCCGGAAGCGATAGGGCCGCTGATACCGCGGCCGCCCGTGAGAAGCACGACGACGACCAGTTTGTTTTTGCCGGCATCGTTGAAGGATCCGAACCAGCCCAGATGCACTCCTGGTTGGGCCGTATCGGTGCAGGTGCCGGTTTTCCCGTAGATTGATTCGTTGCTGTCCAGCGTGACTCTTCGGGCAGTGCCGTATTCCACTGCACCGAGCATACCGGGCTTGATTTCAGGGATGAAGTCCGCTCCGTCGAGCATGCGCTTGACACGCGGAATGAATTTCTGAACGTCTTCCTCACTGCGCGGATATTGCAGATAGTACATCGTGCCGCCGTTTGAGATCGCCGTGAGAATGCTTGTCAGCTCTAGCGGCGTAAGGCGAATTCCATCTCCGAAGCTGGTCATCATGCCGACTCCGGTCGAGGGAGGTTCAGGTGTGAGATATCCCGCTTCCTCTCCGGGAATATCGAGTCCGGCTTTCTCGCCGAGCCCGAATAACTTCGCATATTTCTCGACGCGATCGAACCCGAGTTGTTCGCCCAGCTTGGCAAAATAGAGGTTGTTCGAGTGTGCGAGAGCTTGCGTCATATCCATTCCGAAACGGCGCGAAATTCTCACATTCTTTTCGGGTGTGATGACGTGCTCACTCAACGCGGCGAGCGAAACAACGGTTTTGACCGTCGAGCAAGGCTGGTAGGCGCCCTTCAGAGCCAATTTCTGATTGACGATGCTGAGGATGCGTCCACTGGTCGGATCGGCAATAACGACGGTGCCGTTGTACGGACCGAGACCATCAATCGCGGCTTTGCGGATAACGGGATCTTCGCCATCGACGATATCGCCCACGGTGGAGTCGGCAAAGGTCGGCTCAGTCCAGGGACTAAAGGCAACGCGAGCGCGTCTGCCGCGCCGCCGCGCATAGGCGACCTGGGTGGTTGTAGCGGAGTCGGTGTGAATCAATCCGGCGCGGGTTGTCGTCCGCGCAACCGTCCGTCCTGTCGTGCTCGCGGTTACGACCTGCGGCGTCGTTACCGCTGCCTTCCGAACCACTTTCCTGTGCCTGTGCTTATGGGAAGGAGGCGTGATTGCCGTAGAATCTGCAGCTTGGCAGAAGGCGATTGTGCCCCCAGCCAGCAGTGTCAGCGACAACATCGCCCGGTAGAAAGGACGGAGCTTCATCGAGCTACTCCTTCATGCAAATTGGATGTACCCATCAAACAAAAAATTGAAAAGCCAGCGGAACCCGGCGAGACGGACAAAGGTAGCGATCGGAACCGCTTTGCTGTTCAGATTACTTATATCCTAAGTACTTCTCCGAATCCCGTCAACTAAATCATTATCAATAAGTTAAAGAAAATTCACTTCAAGCCGCGGTCCACCCGCCATCGAGAGTGACAACGGATCCATTCATGAACGAGGCGGCTTCCGAACACATGTAAAGTGCCAAGCCAGCCACTTCGTCCGGCCGTCCCATACGGCCTATAGGCTGTCGTTCATTTAGTTCGATGCGGACCTTTTCTTTCTCGTGGCGATGATATTTTTCCAAGTACGCTTCGACGAAAGGAGAGTCCACAGTTCCCGGGGCGATACAGTTGGCGCGTATCTCCTGTGGGTAGTCTACGGCTAATTGCCTGGTCATGGCGGTAACCGCACCCTTGGTCGCGCAATAGGCAAAGCGCCTTTTGACGCCGACCAGACCCGCCACCGAACCGATATTTACGACGGTACCCTTCGATTTTCTGAGCAAAGGAAGCGCCGCACGTATGGTGAGGAACGTACCACGGACATTCACTCGGAACAGACGCTCGAAATCGTCCAGCGACGTTTCCTCGACCGTGCCGACCAGGCCGATGCCGGCACAGTTGACCAAAATGTCCAGGGAGCTCAGAGATGCGAAAAGCTCTTCTACTTCCTTTTCATTGGTGACATCACACCGGCGGACTTCGACGTTTTTCACCTCGCCCGCGATCTCGTGACCGCGCGACTCATTCAAATCCACGAGCGTGACTTGGGCGGCGGCGTCTGCGAAGAGCCGGACCGCAGCCTCGCCGATTCCGCTCGCTCCACCGGTGATAAGAGCTGACTTTCCATCCAAACGAAAGAGATCGAACATACAAGCCCACTGTATTCCGGCGGCCTTTCAGGCTGGCACTGCAACGCGCTCGAGTTCCGCTCGCAGGCCTTCCTGGGCTGATTCATCCAATTTGTCGCCATGGCACGTGACATAGAAGACGTCAATCGCTTTATGCGCTTCGGTGTCGATCATAACGACCTCCAAGTTGCATCCGGCTCGGGTGATGACCGAGGTGAGGTCGTACAACAGGCCCGGACGATCTTCGCCCACGAAGTCGATGAGGGTTGAAGTATCGGATGCGTCATTGTTAAAGCGGACAGAGGGCACGATTACCGCGTCGCTCGTCGGACGGGCAAGTGGGCGTCTACGCTTTAACAGGTCGGTCACACTCACGGACCCTCTTACTACGCAGGCAATGGTCCACTCCAGGCGATGAACCTCGTCCGGATTCAGTTCCAGCGTTCTGTTGGGGTCGGAGAATCGGATCATATCGAGAATGCAGCCGGCATCGTTCGAGGAGGCTTCTCCCCGGACGATGTTCATCCCGAAACTAGCTAAAGTTCCGCAAAGCGCTGAAAAAAGGCCCGGTTTATCGTGTGCAAGGACTGTTAAGGAGTACGCTCCGGCTTCTGCGCCGATCTCGACGGCCACGCCCTCCCGCTTACTTTTCTGTGCGAGCGCGAGGTGATGCCTGATTTGATCGTCCGTGTGGATGCGCACGTAGCGTTTGGGGAATCCTTCGAGGAACTCGATCAAGTCTGGTTGCCCGAACCGGCGAGGCTCGGTGACGGATTGCTGGTGAATGCGGTCGCTGGCGAGTTCGCGCCGCAATTGCTCCACTCCCAAGCCGTAGACGCGCCATAGTTGTTCGACTCGCCAAGGAGTCATGGCCGTAGGATTGACTGCGCTGATGTCGGCAAAGGTCAGAAGCGTGAGACGCCGCAGATCCTCCTGAGTGCCGACCCTGGAGGTGAGGAAGCGCCCGGTGGCCGGATCTTCCAGGTCCCTGCCATTCATGATCAAAGAGAGATCGAGGTGATGCTCGATCAGGAACAGGACCTCTCGCGTTTTGTCGGCGGGAGCATGGAATCTGACGAGAATGTCTTTCGCTGCTTCGATGGATCCCCGGACATGATTACCGGGCTGGACGCCTTTCCCGACGTCGTGAAGCAAAAGGGCCAGACGCAAGTTTGCAGGGTCGGGATCTTCGACTGCAAGTTGATGAAACCGTCGTGCCGCGGGCTGCTCATTTGCGAGCAGGCTATCGATGTGGTTGATGGCAACGAGGGTGTGCTCGTCAACGGTGTAGCGGTGGTAGAAGTCACGCACGACCAGGCTTTCTATGCTTTTCCATTCCGGCATGGCAGCATTCAACAGACCGGCTTCATGCATGTCCTCGAGAGCAGAGCCCGCATGCGGTTGCGAGAATAGATCGGCCCAGGCCGCCCACTTCACAGCACCCTCGCTGAATTGGTCCGCTAAGCGTTCCAGTTCGGGTTGTAGCCTGCGGTGAGTGTCCCACGAGATGCGGATGCCGTGCCTTCCCACGAATGTAAACAGCTGTACGACCGAGGTTGCGGAGCCCAAGATCTCTCCGGGATTTCGGAGGTAGACGCGGTTGCGCGACACGGTGAAATCCGGTGTCGAGAGCCGGCTCTTGCGGTCGCGAAACTGCCTGAAGAGTGATTGCTCCTGATTGTCGACAAACTCCAGGGCGCGCTCGGCTGCATGGAAAATCCTGCGCGCCTGGCTGAAGTACATACGCATCCATTCTTCCGGGGCGAGCGGTTTCGCGGCGAGATTGCGCGCGGCATCATCCTGAAGTTCGAAGGTCAGCAGGTTGCTGTCGCGTCCGGCCTTGAGATGGAGGAAAGCGCGGATCATGAACAGGAACGCCTTCGCCGAAAGCTGGTTCTGAGTTGCCCCCTCAAGACTGCTCCGCAGCTCTCCCAGCGCTTCAGATGCCGGAAACAGCGTAGCCAGCCAGCGCAGGACCTGCAGGTCGCGAATTGCGCCGGGAGTTTCCTTCACATTTGGTTCGAGATGATAAACCGTGTTGTTGAATTTGGCATGACGCCGGAGCGTGAGTTCGATCAGCCTCCGTGCCAGTTCGGCGCTCTGCCGGGCGGGTACTTCAGCAAGGCCGGTGCATAGCGAATCATAGAGCGACCGGCTTCCTGCCAGAAAACGGAGATCGAGGAGGCTGACATTCAACTCCGCGTTGCCATCATGTAAACGGCAACATTCCGTCAACGTGCGCACGGAATGACTCAGCCGGAGATTGCTGTCCCAGAGCACACGCAAGAAGATCGATAACGGATCCGGGAAAACAGGGACGTCTCTTTCAGCGGTGACCAGGAGCAGAATGTCGACGTCGGAATGCGGAAAGAGTTCGGCGCGACCGTAGCCGCCAACGGCAAGAACCGCTATGGGCACGTCCGTCTGAGAGAGAAGATGTGTTTCGGCAGCCTGGATTACGAGAGAGTCGACGAATTCAGATCGGGTTCTGAGCAGTTTATCTGCATCCCTATCCTGGCGGAACTGCACAGTTGCCCGCTCGAAGCCGTTTGAAATTCCGGTTCCCGGTCCGTCACCGATCAAAATTTACAGCGCAGCCTCTCCGGTGTCCTCATTCCGGATACGAATCGCGTCCAGAACATCATGGATGAAGATCTTCCCGTCGCCGAGTTTTCCTGTACGAGCGGCCGAGATCACGGTCTTCGTCACCTCGCTGACGCGGCTGTCAGGAATGACGGTCTCGATCTTGACCTTCGGGAGCAAGTCGACCTGGTACTCCATTCCGCGATAAACCTCTTTGTGCCCGCGCTGCCGCCCGTAGCCGCGAACCTCCGTCACCGTGATTCCTTCGACGCCGATTCCCTTGAGCGCTTCCTTTACTTCTTCGAGTTTGTGCGGCTGGATGATGGCTTCGATTTTTTTCATCGGCTCCATCCTAGCGTCACGGATTTTCGGGGATTACGCATCGAGGTTATAGCCTTCTTCGCCATGCATGCTCAGGTCTAGCCCCGTCACTTCATCCGCTTCCGCGGCGCGTACGCCGACGAGCACGTCCACGATCTTCAGAATGATCAGGGTAGCCGCGATTGCCAGGACCCAGGAGATCAGAACTCCGACGGCTTGATTCAAAACCTGGCCGGCATTACCATCTACCCAGCCGAGCGGCAGAGCTTTACCCGCCGCGTCTTTCAGACCATCGTTGATTTCGCGTGTTGCAAAAATGCCAGTGAGAAGAGCACCGACGGTCCCGCCGATGCCGTGAACGCCGAACGCGTCCAACGTGTCATCATACCGGAACCGGTTCTTCACGGTGGTGACCATCAGGAAACAAACCACGCCAGCGAGGAATCCGATCAGCAGGGCGGGGAAGGGCTTAACAAATCCCGATGCAGGCGTAATGGCCACTAATCCCGCAACTGCACCTGAGATTCCGCCGAGCATGCTTGGTTTACCGTGCCGCGCCCACTCGGCGAACATCCATCCAAGGGCTGCCGCAGCAGCTCCGAAATGTGTTGCTACGAATGCACTGGTTGCGAGTGGGGAAGCGGCGACCGCGCTGCCAGCGTTGAAACCGAACCAGCCGACCCAGAGGAGGCACGCGCCGATCACGCTCAAAGTAAGATTGTGCGGCTTCATTGGTTCTCGCGGGAACCCGACGCGTTTGCCAAGATACAACGCACACACCAGGGCACTTACTCCGGAGGTAATGTGGACTACGGTGCCGCCGGCGAAATCGAAACAAGGAACCTTGCCGCCCAGGAAGGCATTCAACAGGCCGCCCTTGCCCCAGACCATGTGCGCCATCGGGAAGTACACGACAGTCGACCAGAGGCACGTAAACAGGAGCATTCCGCTGAACTTGATCCGTTCGGCGAATGCACCTGAGATGAGCGCGGGCGTGATGATCGCGAACATCAGCTGGTAGATCATGTACGTTTCGTGCGGGACGGTTGCACCATAGTCGGCATTGGGCGCGGCGCCAACTCCGCTCAGAAACGCATAACGAAGATCGCCAATAACCGGCGTGCCCTCAGCAAATGCCAAACTGTAGCCGTAGATAGCCCAGAGGACAGTCACAACGGCCATGAGCGCGAAGCTGTGCATCATCGTGCTCAATACGTTTTTTCGCCGAACCAGCCCTCCATAGAACAACGCCAGACCCGGACCGGTCATCAGCAGGACCAGCGCGCTGCTGGTTAGCATCCAGGCGTTATCGCCGGAAAGCTGCGCTGACTTGGCGGCGGCTTCGAGAGCGGCCAATCTGCTGTCCACCGTTTGCGGAGTTTGCGCCAAACAAGCGCTTGCCAGCATCGCGATGGGAACAGCCAATTTGCACACACTCTTCATAACAGCTGGGATCGGGTCATGAGTTATAACCCAAAAGCGTAACAGTTTTATCGCACGTTAAGGTCGTGCAAATTTCTATCTCGCGTATTTAAATGTTTTATGCGAAGCGCGGCGACCCAGGCTAAAAGCTCGGCTCATTTTCAAACGAGGGAAATGCCGGGACGGCGCGGTCGTCCTCATCGGGAATGAAGAAATGAAAGGTTGAGCCTACGTTTTCGACTGAGTCAACCCAGATGTTCCCGCCAATGCGCTCCAGAATACGTTTGCAAATGGCGAGGCCCAGACCGGTGCCGGGTTTCTCTCGACCATGCAGCCGTCGAAAGAGCTTAAACAATTCATTCCGGTATTCCGGAGCAATGCCCAGACCGTTATCGCGGACGGAAAACTGCCAGCCGTTGCCGGCGCGTCGAACGCCGATATGAATGCGGGGCGGTTCCTCTTCGCGCCTGTACTTGATGGCGTTGCTGATCAAATTTCCGAAGAGCTGCCGCAGTAGTACAGGGTCGCCGGTCAGGGTGGGCAGGGCGTCGTGGGTGACAATTGCGCCCGATTCGCTGACCTCTGATGCAAGGTCGTCAATTGTACTTTCGATAATTTCCTCACAGTTCACCGGATCCTTAACTCGGTCTTCCGTACCGAGTTGAGAATAAGTGAGCAGGTCCTTAATCAGCTGGTTCATACGAACGGCGGCGTCTACGGCGAAGTGAAAAAGCTCCAAGTCATCGTCGCTGAGCTGTTTGCCGACGCGGCGCTCGAGTAACTGCAGGTGCGTGGTGATCGTACGCAGCGGAGCCTGCAAGTCGTGGGACGCAAGATAGGCGAAGCGTTTTAGATCCTCATTCGACCGGACCAATTCCTGGCTGATGCGCTCCAGTTGTCGAGTTCGTTCGCGTTCCGCCGCTTGCAGCCCCCTTCTCTCGAGAGCCGCGCCTAACCTGGCGCTCAAGAGAATGGGATCGTACGGTTTGAAGATGTAGTCGTCCGCACCCTGCTCGATGCACTTGCTGACGCCCGCGAGATCATCGAGCGCCGATACCATCACGACAGGTATGTCGCTGGTCTTTGGGCCTGTCTTGAGCGCATGAAGGACATCGAGTCCGCTCATCCCCGGCATCATGAAGTCCACCAGGACGAGATCGAAGACTTCCTTATCAAGTCTTGCGAAAGCCTCTGGCCCATCCTTTGCTACTGAGGCCCGGTAGCCGGAGCGCCGCAGTTGACGTTCCAGGATGTCGCAGTTCGCCTGATCGTCATCAATGATCAGAACGTTTCCCCGGGTTTTGCTGCCGGACGACAATGCCATTTCCTTGCCGCGGGGAGCGCGCGTGGATGGAGAAGTTTCTCCGTAGGCGAATTCAAGCAACTCCGCAGCGGCGGAACCAATTCGTAAGATGTCCAGGACCTTGCGATCAGTCGCGATGCCAACCAGAAAACCGGCACGCGCGGCTATTTGCTGGGCTGGAACGATCAGCTGGCGGCGAAATCGCTCCAAATCTTCGGGGCTTATCGCATTGTCTGCCTCGAGTTTGCCGCTTACACAGCCCAGCATTTCGCGCCCGAGGCGGGAAATCTCGCGCAGTCCCGACGTCAACTCTGGGGATGCGTGCGAATCCGCCTCGTCGATCAGCATGTCGCTGTATCCCAGGATGTGATTGAGAGGCGTGCGAAGGCGATGGCGGAATTCCGACGCGGTTTCCCTGCTGAGGTGCTCCCTAGTGGTGGCGCTCATAACCAGGCTCTACTCTGCAGTAGCGCCTCCATTGCCATGGCATGAACTGTTACTGCAATCACCGGTATTTGTGCAGTCATTGCGCTGGACTTCGATTGGCGAGTGGCTTCCCATCCATTCATTCCGGGCAGGCTGATATCCATAAGGATCAGCGCCGGGTTTTCTGAGTGCGCGAGGGCAATTCCGATTTCAGCATCCGGAGCGACGACGATTTCATAGCCACGCCGCCTGAATCTACGGCTCAGCATATCGCGATTTAAATGATTGTCTTCGATGAGCAGAATCTTCGCCACAGTTAGAAGTACTTACGAGGCTTTTCGTTTTTTCGACCGCTTAGTTTTTCGGCGGCGTAAACTGTGTGCCCTCGCCCGGGAATGGCCAGTTCCGGTTTAGGAGCACCTGGCTTTCCCGCACGCTCTTAGGAACTCTGTCGATCTTCAGGCTCTCGAGCACGTGAACGCCTGCCTTACCTGCAACGGCTATATCGATGTCACCGTCTCCGTCCAGGTCTTCCGTGATGAACTGGGTTCCCGCTCCGGCGGTTCCACCCACAGAAATCGGAACTCGTGTAAAAGTCGCCTTGGCGGTATCGATTTTGTAATAGTAGATCACCACGGGATCGTAAGAGCCGGGGTCGTTCCCGCTGTGGCCACGATAGCGCTTCCCAGCCAGCAATTCCGGTTTGCCGTCGCCGTCCAGATCGACGAGCTTCAATACGTGAACCTGTGAGAACGATTCGTCGATTGTGTGCTTGACCCATTGGTGCTGGGCACTACTTTTCTGTTCCATCCAATAGAGACCGTAGCTGTGGCCCCGACCGTAAATGAGATCCGTCTTGCCGTCCCCGTTTACGTCGTAGCCGATGATCGGAAAACCCGTCTCACCCAGACTCCAGTCTGGGTGCCATTGCCACTTGTCACCATCGGCATCCTGATTCTGGAACCATCCATTCGGAGTCAGCAGGTCGACTTTGCCATCGCCGTTGATGTCTGCCATCCCGATACCGTGGCCGTCCTGATCGGGTCCGGCATGACCTACTCGATGGACACGCGGCTCCGCTCCGCTGAAATCTACCCACAGGACGCCTTCGTGTCCGTAATGAGCTAATGCCAGATCTGGTTTTCCATCACCATTCAGGTCACCCATCCAGCCGCCTTCCGTTTTAAGCGTGTGGGTGATCGGGTGACGCTGCCACATCACGCCCGGTTTTTTCGGATTTTCGTACCACCAGAGCGTATCGGTCTGCCACCCCACTGTGACGACGTCCGGCGCTCCATCGTGGTTAACATCGACGGTCCATTCGCCACAGTCGGCCACGAACTCGTCTACGATCTCCACCGTGCGGTACTGATGGCGTATCCACTCGCCGCCATTGGGGCCAGGATTTTCGTACCAGTAAGCGCCACTGAGGAGATCGGGCCGGCCGTCTCCGTTCATATCGAGAACCGTGATGGCCTCCGCGTGATCGGTTCCAAGCCGATGAGAGGTGAAGGGAACCTGTGGGATGTTCCCCGGACCGTTTCCTCGCTCCCGGTTGAGCTCGGCACCGGCAATTGCAACGAAGGTCCCGATTGATACCGCGAAGGCAAGAAAGGCAACGGGGCGAATTTGCATAAAGCGAAAAGAGCCGGATGGAACCTTTCGGTTTGAACCCGACTCTTCAAGTCTAATGAAATGGCTGCGGAGATCTAGAACCGCAAATGGAGAGCCAACTGGAGGATTCGCGGATCGTACGTGTTTGAGATCTGACCGAAATTGGGATCGGTCGGAATGACATCCGGCATCTGGAAGTTCGCGTGGTTGAAGACGTTGAAGGCGTCCCCGCGTAATTCCAAGTCCATTCCTTCGCGTACGATGAGATGCTTCGAAATCGAGAGGTCAGTGTTGAGGAAGCCCGGTCCTCGCAGAGCGTTGCGGGGAAGCGTTCCATAAGGATAGTAGGTGAGCGGAGTGCTTCCTGCCCCGTTTGCCGCCTGTAGCCGGGCGATACTGAACTGGGCCGGGTTGAAGAAGTAATTTCCTGTGCCCGTCGCGTTCGCCACCGGATTGTAGAAAGTAGCCGTATTGAACGGATTCACGTAAGTGACCTGGTTCGTGACCAGATCTGCGCGGACCAGGCCGGCATCTCCCGCACCCGACGGTCCCGGATTCGACCGCGTGGTGTTGAAGTTGGCCAATACGTCCGCTGTGAAGCCGGTGTGGACGGTCACGATGGGGTACAAGCTCCAGCCTTTTGTCAGCAGCTTAGGGCCGCGCCCCCAGAGTTTGTCGAAGGGCAGGTCCCAACCGCCGGAAAAGGTAAACGCCTGGCGCACATCGGTGTCACCCGAGGCGCGAAATTGATTGTGATCGTAATAGGGAACGTTTGATCCGCGCTCGCGGAAGCCGCTGGAGTTATCGATCTCGTGTGACCAGGTGTATCCGAGAGTCCAGAAGCTGCTGCCCCACGAGCCCATGTTCGCGACAACGCGGCGGAAGTCGACTTGTAAGGCATTGTAATTGGCTTCGCCGACATTCTGGAACTGTTCGAGGTAGCTGAAATTGGATCCGTACAGACGGCTGTTCGTGCCTAGCATGAACGGGTTTACGTCCACCAACCCGGTCAATTTGTGAGCGACGTAGCCGAGATAGCTTGTTTCGAGAAACGAATTGAACGGCAGCTGCTGTTGGATCGAGAAGTTGTACTGGTACACGTAAGGCGTCCGGAGATGCGGATCGACGAAATACACGCCGCCGCCTCCGAACGGAAGATAGCCCGCCGCGGCGAAATCTAGGTTCTTCGACGGCGGCTTTGACGGGAACGGATTCACCGCGTCGGCCGCTGCGTACGGGTTTTGGAGGCCGCTCGGAACAGTACCGGGGCCACCGGGATAGATATCAGCGAAACCGTAGAATGGCGCCTGTCCATTGAACTGCAGATTGTCCTCGGCCTTCAGGATGTCGTAGAAAACGCCAAACCCGCCGCGGATACTGGTCTTCGCGTTTCCGAAAACGTCCCAGGCAAATCCAAAGCGGGGCGCCCAATCGTTCTTATCCGGGAAATTCGCGCCGGTCGGAGCTCCGGGATCACCCGGAAATACCAGTCCGTTGGGAGCATTGACGAACCTCTGGGACTGCAGACCGGGGATGAAAGAGAACGATCGCCCTTGGGTGTCGTATTTCGGCTGCGCATATTCGTACCGCACGCCGAGATTCAAAGTAAGTCGCTTGGTTACTTTCCAGCTGTCCTGCGCGTATGTGCCGTATTGGTGAGAGCGAATGTTGGATGGCGCTTTGCCGAATTGCAGGAACTCGTCAGGCAAGCCCATCAGGAAGTCGGCGAGGTCCACTCCCGAGCCCACGCCGGTTGTTGGTCCGTAGAAATAGTATTCGCCGTTGACGTAGAAGTCATACACCGTGTTGTTCTGATACGGCGAGAAGGAAAGTCCGAATTTCAGGCTATGGCCGTCCTTCGTCCAGGACAGATTGTCGGAGAACTGGTACGTGTTATCAATCTCGCGTGTTGGTCCCTGATAGCTGAAACCGAGGGTGGTATTCGAGCCGAGGAAGCCAAGAATCGGCGGACCGGTCGGGTCATCAGAAGGTACAACCGCCCCGAGCTGCGATGCGGTCGGCTGCGTTACGGCGGGAATCGCTTGCGAATGATTCTGCCGCTGAGCGGTCACACGCAATTCATTAAGCAGGTTCGGCGTGAACGTATGCGTGTACGTCACCGAACCGAAGTAGTTTGTATCGGAATAAGTAACCGGAAATCCAGGCACGCTCGTAAAAGGAATACTGCCGTTCGTATCGAAACCAAACGGGTACAGCAGCGGATGATCGTTCGATGTGAAAGTCCCGCTGATCACGTCCTTGGAGGTGAGATTGTAATCGAACTTGCCAAGGTACTCGTTGAAATCGTCCTTGGCTGTCCCTTGCGAAAACAGGTAGCCCGTTGAAGAGGTCGGGATCAGGCCGTGTGCAAAGTAGGCTTTTGCCACCGGGTCGATGGCCGTGGGTGCGATGATCCCGCGCGAGGCCAATGTGGGATTCGGTTGGTATTGCGGGTTCTGGTGCAGGAACGCCGCGACGGTTGCGGCAGAGGACGTTTGCGAGAAGTCGCCGTTCGCTTCCGCCGGGGTAAACGTGGTCACTTTCCCGGGATTGGTATCTAATGACGTCTGCCGCTGGCCTTCATAGGAGAAGAAGAAAAACAGCTTGTCTTTTACGATCGGGCCGCCAACTGTTCCGCCGAACTGGTTTCGCTTGAGAATCGGAACTCCCAAGCCTTGCTGGTTATTGAAGAAACGATTCGCGTCGAAGAAGTTGTTTCGCAGGTAGTCGTAAGCCGTTCCGTGAAATTGGTTGGTGCCGCTCTTGGTCACCACGCTCACGATGCCGCCGGCGTTGCGACCATACTCGGCGCTGTAGTTGCTTTCGAGAACTCGGAACTCCGCGACGGCGTCGGGATTCGGATCGGCGACGACACCGTTGCTCAGCAAATTGTTATTCAGACCGCCATCGAGCAGATAAGTGACGGAGTCGGTTCTGCCGCCGCCGACGCTGTAATTGCCCGCTGCACTCGAGCCGGGATTGGTCGGCGTGACGCCCGGTTGGGTGCCGAGCAGACTCAAAGTGTCGCGACCGTTCAGAGGCAGTTCGAAAATGGCCTGTCCCGTTACGGTCGCGCCCACGGTCTGATTTTCAGTCTCAACCTGAGATGCGCTGCTCTCAACAATGACGGTGTTGCTCACGGTGCCGATTTGCAGGTGTACGTCAATGCGGAGAGTTTGATTGATTTCGAGAGCGGTCTTTGACTCGACGGTGACTTGCTCGAAACCCTGAGCTTGTGCAGTCACCCGGTAAAGTCCAATGGGAAGCTGAACGACCTGGTAGAAACCGGCTTGATCCGACGTCGCTTCGTGACTGACATTAGTTGCCGTATTGGTAACGACCACCCTGGTATTCGGTACAACGGCGCCGGCAGGATCCGTCACAATTCCTGTGATTTTCCCGGTTGCGTCCTGTCCGAAGGTCGGGATGGAAAGCAAAAAGCAAAGAAAAATGAGCGCAATGGCACTAATCCGGACGGTCCGGAATTGCATAGCGATTAGAAACCCCTGTGAAGCTGAATTTTGCGGTGGCTAGACTGCGCGGTCAATTTGCAACCGACGATTTACACTGAGCGTAACACGGATGTATCGCGTTGACGGCGTATTAAGCCGGCGATTTAGCGGTAACTAGTTCGATATGGGAAGCGTAAAGCGGAAGGTAGAGCCTTCACCAGGCGTGCTTTCCGCCCAAATCCGGCCGCCGTAATGCGAAACAATTCGCGAGCATATCGCCAGACCGATGCCAGTACCGGGGTACTCTTGCCGGTGCAATCGTTTAAATACGCCGAAGATACGATCGGCATATTCCTGATTGAAGCCGATGCCATTGTCGGCAATTGCAAAAATCCATTCGTCTTCGCTTCGTACTGCTGACACAGAGACGGAAACGGGGCCATCGCATTTTCTGTATTTCAAGGAATTGCTGATGAGATTCTGGAATAACTGCGTGAGGTGCACCCGTTCCACGTTTACTTCGGGGAGCGGACCGTGCCGGATTTCTGCGCGGCTTTCTACGATCGCGGTGTTCAGATTGGCCAGCGCCGCTTCGAGACAGAACTCCGCATCGGAGAGCGATGTCTCAGGACGAATCGTATTGACTGCGCGCGAGTACGCCAGCAAGTCTTTCACCATGCCGTGCATGCGTTTGGCATTATCCAGGCTTTCAGTAACCAGTTCCGCCGCATTAGGATTGAGGCTTGGAAGATGCCATTTCTGTAAGAGGCCAAGCGAAGTAGCCACATTCCGTAGCGGCTCCTGCAGGTCGTGCGCGGCCGCGTATGCAAACTGCTCGAGTTCCTTATTTGCCCGCTGCAACCCTCGTTCGGCATTCTTCAGGTCTTCGATGTCAGTGAAGGTCCCGCACCATTTGACTTCTCCACTGACTTCGTCTCTGGCAGGAATGGCACGGAACAAGAACCAGCGATAACTCTGTTTCCGAGCATCCTTGAGGCGACATTCCGCGCTAAACTCCTGCACGTCCTGGTGCGAGCGGCGCAACTTCATAATGAAATCGTCCGCGTCCTTCGGATGGAGGAGCGCAGGCCAATTCTGGGTCTCGAGTATGTCGGGTTCGGCGAGCTCAGCCCACCGCTGATTCAGATATTCCACTTTGCCGTCGTTGCGCATGCTCCAAACGAGCTGTGGGACGGAGTTCGCGAGCTGTTGAAACTGGAGCGTCAACCGTAGAGATTCCTGGTTCAGCCGCTTCCGAAGCGCCATGAGGGTTTGGATCCGAATACTGGAAAGCAGAACCACAGCGAAGATACCGAGGCAGCCGAGGGTTGCGACCATTTGCGACAATCTGGCGTAAAAGCGCGCCTGCCGGCGTGCAACGTCCAGAATGAAGCGTTGATGGCTTTCGAAAGACTGGGCGAACTGCGACGCTGCATCCGTAAGGCGCCTCTGTTTCTCTATCTGCGCTGTTGTCAACCGAGGGGAAGCGCCTTCGGGACCAGCGAGCAAATCGGCATCCAATGCAGCTACCTTGTTCCTGATCGCTGCGCGGAAGCCTCTGATCAGGTCTGGGTGGGAGGCGTAATCCGTTTCTCCGCTGCGCAGTATCGTTATGCGCTGGAGAACTCGATTGCGCGCCGACTGGTATTCAGTCAGGGACTGCTTGTCGGAAGTAAGAAGAAATCTCTGTGCGCTTGTTTCCGCAAATTGCAGGTCCGCGACGAGCGTACGAACACCGTCGATCAGGGCGATGCTGCGCCTTGTCTGATCTGCCGAGCTGACGTAATAGCGCCATCCCACATAGGCGGACACGGCGACCGCTACCAGTAGAATCAATGCGCCAACCAGGCCAATCTGGTGTACCTGTTCCAGGAGCCTGTTAGGCGTGTCTTCGCGCGCGCCTTTCTTCTCTGATGAGGTGATCAATGAAGTTTCCAGCCGACCAGACTATGTATCAAGCGGGATCATGCTGTTGGCCCGGCCGCACGCAGTACTGATCAAAGTTAGTAAATTTTTCGACGGCTAAGAAGCTATCAGAGCGGGCATGATCGGCATAGAACGAATGCGCACGCCCGCGGCGCTAGCGATGGCGTTTGCGATTGCTGGAGCAATACCGACAATGGGCGTTTCGCCTGCCCCTGCAGACGGGATGTCCTTGCGGTCAATAAGGATCAACTCGATTGCCGGTACATCGCTGAACCGAGGCACGCGGTATTCGGACAGCCGGGGATTCAAGATACGGCCGTTGGCGAAATCGATTGCCTCGAAGAGCGCTCCGCCGAGACCCATCACGATCGCTCCCTCCACTTGATTTTTCAAGTGTTCCGGATTGACAATGGCGCCGCATTCCCAGGCCTCGACCACTTTCTCCACCCGTATCTGTTTACCCGAACCTATAGACACTTCCGTGCAGCATGCGACATAGCCACCTTTTTCCATACCGCAAGCTAAACCGAAGCCGGAACCAGGCGAGGCCTTCCGCTTTGACCATCCGAATCGGTCTGTGGCCGCCTCGAGGACGGCCCTGAGACGGTCGTTTCGCAGATTCTTCAGACGAAAAGCAAGAGGGTCGATGCCGGCGAGCGCTGCCAGTTCGTCCATGTGCGATTCGCGTGCAAAATGATTAGCTGTGGCCGCAAGACCGCGATACGAGCCTTCGCGTAACGGCGAATCGGTACGGTGGTACTGTTCTCTCTTTTCGGCGACCTCGTAAGGCGTCGGAAGGCCGGATGGTCCCGAGAGGTAGTTATCGAACTGCCAGGATTTGAGCATTCCGTCGGTGGTCACGACGCTTCGAACGTCAATCACTCCGGCGGGACGAAAATAGGCCCAGGTGAACTCCTCTTCCCGCGTCCAGATCAATTTGACAGGCTTGCCGGAACCTCGAGCAAGGCGGGCTGCCTCGATGGCGCATTCGCCGGAGTGCTTCCCGCCATATCCGGAACCCATATCAGGCATGGAGACGCGGACTTTCTGTTCAGGTAGTCCGAAAGCCGCCGCAAGCTCGCCGCGCACGCCGAATGGCCGCTGGGTGCCCGTCCACACTCGCAAGCCGTCGGATGTGAATTCCGCAACCGCGGCACGCGGTTCAAGCGGTACGTGCGCGATGTAAGCGACGGTGTAGGAGCTTTGCAATGCGCGCGCGCCGTCGGCTATTTGATCCCCTGTTCCTCTTTCGGCCGCCGGACGAATGTAATTGAATAACTCGGAACTGGAGATCTGCCGTTTTTCGTCCCACTTTGCATCGATGCTGAGAAGAGCCTTCTGCGCTTTTTGCTCATCGGTGGCCGCCACTCCGATGAAATCTCCGTCGCGGACGACCGTAACGCCTGAGATCTTTGAGGCGGCCGTGGTATCGGCAGAAACGAGTTTTGCGCCGAAGCTGGGAGGCCGCAGCACTCGTCCATGAAGCATTCCGGGTAGCTTCAGGTCGGAAGTGTACTGGTGTTTCCCACTGACGATCTCCCGCGCATTCACTTTCGGCAGGTTTGTTCCGGCTACGCGCCATTGACTGGCAGCAGTGACGCAATCGGAACGTCCAATTACTTTTGTCCAATCGATCTGCCGGGTCAATTCGCCATACGATGCTTTCCGACCCGACGCGCTGTCGAGGATGCAGCCCGCGCTGGCGTTAAGCCGTGCGCGATCGATGTTCCAGCGCTTTGCGCCCGCATCCAGCAGAGACTCACGCGCGGTCGCGGCCATCTTGCGCATCTGCGGCGCCATGGTGGGAGTGGACCGGCTACCGAACGTTCCGGCGTCCCATGGGGTGAGTGCCGTGTCTCCCATGATGAGTTGCACACTCGCCGGGTCGCATCGTAGTTCGTCGGCTACGGCCTGGGTCAAGGACGTACGGATGTTCTGCCCTATCTCCACCTTTCCGGTAAATGCCGTGATTGAGCCCTCGGGCGAAATGTGGAGCCAAGCTTCGATATTCTGCGGGAGTTCCTGACCGCGACGTCCGCCGACGCCCGACTCCTGCGCCGTTCCGGGCTCATCTGCCGCCAAGAGAATCAGGAGTCCCCCGCCGAGCGAAGCCAGGAAGCTGCGGCGATCTAAAGTGGTCTTTTCGCGTAGGCTCGCACTGACTTCAGGCATGGCGTTCACCTTTCGCATCGGCAGTAATCGCGTGTGCGGCCTTTTGGATCGCTGCGACAATTCGGTTATAGGTTCCGCACCGGCAGATATTGCCGTCCATATATTGCCGGATTTCCGCCTCAGAAGGCGACGGCTTTTTTCGTAGCAAACTGACGCTCTGTAGAATCATGCCCGGCGTGCAGTATCCGCATTGCATCGCATCAGAATCGATGAAGGCCTGCTGCACGGGATGTAGGTGCGCCCCGTCCGCGAGACCCTCCACGGTTGTGATTTCTTTTCCAGCCATGCTGCCGACGGGCGTAATACAGGATCGATGGGCGACGCCGTCAATCAGCACGGTACATGCGCCGCACTGGCCCTCACCGCAGCCGTATTTGGCACCGGTTAAGCCTAGCTCGTTCCGGAGCACCCACAACAAGGGCCGCTCTGGATCGGTTTGGACGTGCGAAGTCCTGCCGTTGACTAGAAGATCCATGCAGTCATTCTATGTGGAATGTTTCGGGGCGATTTCCGGTTCTGGGCTATCGCACTTGGTACATGTCAAATTCCGACCCAGGAAGCCGGCCCGTCCTTCAGGCGTTAGGACCCATTCACGAATCGTCCAGGGTGGGTCGTGACGGACATGTCTGGTATGGCCGCACTCCA
>JAFAUR010000779.1 GCA_019243205.1 Acidobacteriaceae bacterium
TGGGGCGGAGGTTGGGAACTCCGTGAATAGCCGCAAGCGGCTGAACGTTTTGCGCCGAGCGCGTGTGCCTCATCACTCATCGGATGAACACCGCTTGCGTCAATCCAACGATTGTAGAAATTGAACAGTGCGCATACGGTAATAGCGTAGTAGATCGCTTCATCCGTAAAGCCGGCTTCATGGAGAGTTTGGATCTCTGGCGGCCCGATCGAAGTGGAATCTTCGTTTACTTTCCGAACAAAACGAAACAGAGCTTTCTCCTGTTCGCTGAGCTGCGACGTTTCGACATCGTTGAGGACGCTCGAAACTATTTCCTTGCTGCCCAACAATTCCGCCGCGACCGCGGCGTGAGACTTCGTTCAAAACGGGCACTGGTTCAGATGCGACGTATATCCGGCGATCAGCTCGCGGATCCCGGGAGATAGCGGAGCAGACTCGCGCATAATCTCCTGCGTGAACCGCTCTAGATGCACCGTCGCGTGCATCTTAAACGAGAACATATGTAGAATCTGCGGATACTCCGATCCGTTACGGCGCATTACCTCGATTGCGCGAGTGTAGTTATCATCGCCCTCATGTGCTTCAACAGCCTTTAAGAACATAGGTTCCATAGGTTCAGGTCAGTTCTTCTATTTAAACAAGTGTTCTTGGCGAGACGGCTTACTTCAGGCCGGAACGAGGCCAGGCCGCTCGACGGGTTTGGCCCTCGATGCGAGCTTGATCTCGATCGCATTTGCAATCGGCCCGACAATGGCCAACGCGTAGTACGGTGCGTCCACGTTTTGCGCAAGCCGGAGAATCATCTCCACCACGGCTACGAAGAACACCACGAGGCACTGTGCCCATTTCGGCTTCACGGTCGTCTTCGGGTCCGTGATCATAAAGAAGATGAAGAGCTGATACATCGGGCCTGTGATGGGTGCGACTTCCGCCAGAAACGGATGTCCCGTAAACGCCGTGCGGATGTACGAAAGCACGATGAATGAGACCACGTAGGTGGCCGTGATGTGGAGCCGGTGTACGCGATAGACAATGAGCGCACCGAGTATCCAGACGATCACCATCGGCCAGACGCTGTTGCCCCATTGAATACTCAGCGTGGCAACATACTCGGGCACGATCAGCAGCATCACGCTGATCGCCAGGTTCGACGGATTCCAAAGATGGCGGCCCTTCCATCGAATAGCGTATTTCGAGGTGATCGCGATGGCGCTGCACAGCGCGTACGGCCAGAACTCGGGCGACCGGATCAGAATGCCGACGCTGATACCGGTGATATAGGCGCTCGCCAGGTTGGGAACCCGGCGGTAGACCAGCAGACTCAGCACGATTTCGAACGCCATGCTGGTGGCAATCGCGAGAGCAGTGCGTGAAAAGCTCTCCAGCAGCCCGAACGACAGATTTCCGGCGATCAGTATTAGCGTGATGAAAAGAGGAGGGAGATAGCGATTCTCGACACTGAAAAAACGAGCGACGGACGACTTCTGAGGCGTACTCACGCCGGCTCCTGCACGGTGTGCACCCGGTTGAGTTCCGGAGAAGACAGGGTCTGCGTTTTGCCCGATGGCCATCTGATTTGAACCTTGTCTACCCTCGTCACCTTACCGAGCCCGAAATGCAGCCTGCGCTGATTCTGAGAACAAAAACCGCTGCCGCCCGAGACCTCCTGCACCTGTTGTTGTCCGTTCCAGAACAGGCGGACTTCAGCCCCGATGGCGCTGCGATTACTCGAGCGGCCTTCCAGCTGAAATTCTATCCATTTGTTTGCGGGATCGACTTGGTTCCGGTACAGCAGCACCGGCCCGCGCTGATTGGCAACCACGACGTCCAGGGCGCCGTTGTTATTGAAATCGGCAAGCGCGATCGATCGCCCGTCGTAACGGTCTTTTACGCCCACCATCTGCGAGACCTCTTTGAATTGCCCGTATCCATCATTCAGCCAGACCCGTTTCTGCTGATAACCGGAAAGGCTCCGGCCCTTCAGCGGAGGCCAGTTCGCGGCATCGGAAATGATGGCGCGGTTTCCTCCCGCGACTTTCGAGTAGTCATACCAATAACTGTGATTCTGATCCAGCGAAACGTTGCCGTTCACGACATACAGGTCGAGATGGCCGTCGTTATTCAAATCGCCGAACTGTCCCCCGAAACTCCAACCGCCAAGCTCAACGCCAACCGCGCTGGCCATGTTTTCAAATCGCAAGCTGGCGGCGGAGCTGCCGGGCTGCGGCACCCAGAGATTGTTTCCCTGCACCAGCACGCCTTCTTCCGAGATATTCGAAACGAACACAGCGTACTGCCCTTTGTTGAGAATGTCCCCGACCGACGCTGTCATGCCGCTTTTCGGCGCAGCACCGACGCCCGTCTCCTTACCCGCTTCGCGAAAACGCCTTCCGCGATCGTTCAAATAGAGTTCGGAGACTCCATAGTCATTCGCTACAAACAGATCCTGATATCCGGTTCCGCGCAGGTCCGCTGCAACCGCCGCCAGAGCCCATCGACGCGATCGAATGCCCATTCGCTCGGAAACTTCTTCGAAACGGCCATTGCCAAGATTGTGGAACAGATATTTGCGGCCGCCGTTCTCCGCATATTCGAAGCTCTCGGGCATCATCTTCGTCGTTTTCAAATGCCAGAGATTGACGTCTTCCGGATAGTAGCCG
>JAFAUR010000872.1 GCA_019243205.1 Acidobacteriaceae bacterium
GAAGATCTCGCCATAGACCATCGGCGCATCATATCCGTAGATGTGGTCGCGCTTCAGGAGCTGATAGCTCCAAAGGCCGTAGGGCGTCGTGTAGCGGTAGTTCTCGCCATAGATGCCGGAAATTCGGAGCCCCCAATCGATCGAGTCCTTCTGGACGGTGTCGGGGGTGCGCTCGAGATAGAGAACCGCCTGATCGAGCTGAAGCGTGTTGGGGCGATAGCTGTAACCGGCAGGAGCATTGCCGCCGTGCACGTGATTGGTGCTGATGTTCCCGCCGCCTTCGACCCATCCATAGATCTGCAGGTGGTTGTCGGACATCCACTGGCCGACGGCGGTATTGGCGATCGCCACCATCAGCGGGCTGTCGACTGAGGAGGGCCTGTTGGCGCCGAGATTAGTCGCGCCGCCGTAAGGCCATTCCGTGAATGGCATCGGCGGCGAGGACTCCGGCGCTGGGGGATATTCGGGCCGGCGCGACGCAGGGGCATTCGGATCGCTGGGCAAGCTCGGGAGACCCCATTCGAGCTTGTAATAATTGACGAACCGCACGAAAAAGCTGTCGCCCAGTGCGTTGAGATCGGGAGGGCCGGATTGCGCGGGTGTTGCGGCCTGCGAGGGGGGAGCGGAAGAAACGTCGGCGGCGTGCGCCGATCCGCCCGCCAGCACGACGAGCAGCCAGCTAATGACGGGGAATATGCGGCGCATCGAAAGGGCTCCTTGGCAGGTCGTCGCGGAGCGCCGGTCGAGCCGGAGAAACTACGCGTCCCGAGGGCAATTTCCATCTGGCAGCGTAAATTCTCGATATGCGGCGAGAGGGTTTTACGTAAACGAAAAATAGCGGCGCGTTCTCGTGGCAAATCTGCAACGCGATCGCACTGCTACTTAGAATAGTAGGTAGGTGAGGGCCGCACTTGGTGCGGCCATTCACGTTGACTCCCTTCTTCCCTTCCTCCAGAGAGACATTGATGGCCGGGCCGAAACCCGGCCATGACGCGAAAAGCGAGTCACCTGGTTGCAATTGCAGATGCTAGACTAGAACTCGCTGTGTAGCCTTGCCGATATGATCGATGCCGGGCCTCTGTCGGCGTTGTAGGCGGGGTTTTGCACGAATTGGTAGTCGAGCGTGAGCACGATCCCCTTGCTGATGCCGATTG
The DNA here is from genome assembly GCA_019243205.1 of Acidobacteriaceae bacterium. Lineage (GTDB taxonomy): Bacteria > Acidobacteriota > Terriglobia > Bryobacterales > Bryobacteraceae > Bog-105. The sequence goes on from JAFAUR010000872.1 coordinate 1,155, forward strand.
CGTAATAGGTTTCGGCGATCATCTCGGGCCGATAACGAAGCTGGCCATCTCCAATATTCACGCCAAGCCCCCCCGCCGCGAGGAACTCCCGATAATCCCGCGACAGCCCATTGACGATGCCGGCAAGACCAATGCTGTCGTCCGGACGCCCCCAGGGGGCGCCTTTCACCACGCCGCCCGTCGAGAAACTCTTGTCGATATCCGTGAAGGACATGATCTCGGTGCGACCATTGCGCCAGCTCGCGCGTGAGAACAGTCCGAGATTGTCAGTCACGGATTGCTCGATATTGGCGACCAACCCGTATTCGGTCCGTGTCTTACGGGTCTGCGCGACGTCGAGATCGAGCGCGGGAAGGTCCACGGTCTCCTTGAAGCTTCCCGAGAACGCCTCACTGAGCCATCCCGTCAGGCGGAATTTTCCCGCCTGACCGAAGAGAGAATAGCGCTCCTCACCCTCCGCCAGATATTGGCCCCGCTTGAAGAGCGCCGTGTCGTAGTCGTCGCCGTTCGGAACTTTCGACACCAGGAAATAGCCGGTCCGGAGCGTCCACTCCTTCTGATTGAGCTCCGCCGCACCGCCGACCGCGTAGCCAATCTGGTCGGCCGCGTAGTCGAAGGCCCCGCCTTCCCACGCCGACCAGTTCATGAAGCCGCTTCGCGGATCATGCGCGTAGCTGTTGTTGTCGAAAATGTCGTTCACCGCCAGCTTGCCGAGGGTGAGCGTCAAGCGGGAAATGTCGACCTTCTCGCCGATCTGATTGGCGCCTTCGTCCAACGTCTCCTCACCGCCGCCGAGGCCGAAAGTCTGGCGAACGAAGGCGCGCGCGATATAGCCGCGCGGATAGAGCGTGCCGGCCTTTTGCGCCTCGCCATTGGAGAAGCCGCCAAGCCCATGAGTGTGGTTGAGGCCGAACCCTTGGAAGATCTCCGGATTGAAGTAGAGCTCAGTGCCGTCCCAGAGCTTGTAGCCGATGAACCCCGTGGCCGTTGCGGTCTCGCGTGCCTCGTAGCTCTTGCTCAAGCTTTGGGGTCCCGAGAACGGCGCGTGCATCGGCAACTTGCCCTGGTAGATCTCCGTCGTTTGCGCGTGCAGGCTCCAATTGCCGTCGGCGTTGCCTGCTTTGTCGTCTGCCGCCTCGGAATCTTTCGCGCCCTTGGCCTCCTTGCCCTTCGGCCCGTTCTCAGGCTCGCCCGGCCAACCGAACTGGTAGTTGAGGCCCAGCCGTAGCGAATGGATGGCCTGCGCCGAGGAGAAGCGTTGCGACGCGGCGAAAAGGTCCGTCCCTGCGCGCCCGAAATCCATGAAGAGATATTCGAGCTTGGCGCGCCAATTTCCGGTGAGCCCCACTTCGGCGCCGGCGCCCAAGGTCCAGCCGACATGCGTCTTGAGAGCCGTGTCGGTGACCGCCCCGTTGGTCAACACCGAGACGGTGTCACGGTCGACCGCAAGACCGGCGCTGCCGTAGACCATCCAATTGCCGAAGACCTCGCCGATGCGGCCGCGCGCCGTGCTCACGAAGGAGAGCTTGTCGCTGATCACGTCGGGGGCGTTCCCCTCCGGTACGATGAAGCGAAAGCTGCGTGCATGGTCGAGGAAGGTGACGTCGGACTCCATCCCCACCAGGAGCCGTGAAGGGAGCACATAATTCACGCCCCCTTGGAGGCCGGCCGAGTAGCCTCCCAGAATCCCGTTTTGCCGATCGATCAGCGTCGTCGAACCGCTATCGGTGCCAACCCCGCTTCCGGTGGGCAGAACGGAAAAGTTCGAGCGCGTGAATGAGTAGCCGATATGGCCGCCGAGATAGACGCCATCCCAAAGCGGGGGGGCGAGAACAGGGGATGGCGCCGAAGTCAAATCGGCCGCGCCCGCCTGCGAGACAAGCACGAAGGTCCATAACGACCAGGCCAGATATGACCCGCGGATCCTTGAGAACGCAGACATGATGTCTCCGGAAGCCGGCAAATGATTTCGGTGATCGGCCTCGCCGGCGGTCGCGTTTGTTCTTCATGAGGAGGACGAGGCGCGCCGCGAGATAAGCCGTCTCTGTCGAAAGCAAACGCTCGCTGACCGGAGAAGCCGGTGCGGTGCAATCGCAAATAGCCCGCCTTGCCCTCATCGCAACTTGGATCCAGGGCAAAGATGCAAGGCTCGGCTATGACGTCGATGCGATCAGGTCAAGGGTGACGGGGGATGCTCCGCCCCCGCCGCATCCTTATACCCCTCCGGGTATTTGGGCAAGGAAAAGATCCGAGAGAAAAACGCAGAGAAAAAAGAGTCACAAGAATGCAATAGAGGAGCGCAAATATTGAAATCAAACATGTTCCATCTTTCGAATTGCAGTAATCATGTTGTATGAGAAACGGTAACCAGCCGGCTATCAGTGATCTCATCATTGATCCTGGCGAGCGAATGCAAAACGTGGCGATCGAAATCACCTTCCCGCAGCGCGAGAGATCGGCGAGTAATTGGGTTCGACATGCAATGGCCAGTGACGGGGATTTTCTCGCCGACGATTCGGGCCTTCGCGCCTGTGATGTTGCTCGCGATCTTGGCCTCGGTGACCGCGACCCCGTCTTTCGCCGACACCGGCCCCTGCGATGCGCCGCAGGGGCCGCCGCAATACCCCGACAAGTTCGATTGGAACCAGAGCTATCTGCTTGGCGACCTCGGCGGGATGCGAAAAACAGCGCAAGACGTCGGCATCAATCTTTGCCTGCAGTACAACGCGACGGCTTACGACAATGTCCAGGGCGGCTTGAAGCGCGGCCCCATCGCCGAGGGACAGATCTTCTCTTGGATCGATGTCGACCTCGGGAAGTTTACGCAGCTCGATCTTTTCTCGGACACGTTCTTTCATGCGTCGATGTATTCGATGCAAGGAAGGCCGATCACGGCGCGTGAGATCGGCAGCTTTGCCGCCGCGACCTTCTTCGAGCAATTCGCCACAACCCGGCTCGGCCCGGTGTGGGTCGAGAAGCGCTTCCTCGACGGCAAGTTGAGCGTGCGCGCGGGTCAGCTCGGCGTCGACGACGAATTCATCATCTCGCCCACCGCGACGGCCTTCATCAACAGCACTTTCGGTTTTCCGGCCTGGATGGCGACGATCCTTCCGGGAGGTGGTCCGGCCTATCCGCTGCCCGGTCCGGGCGCACGGCTCAAATACAATGCGAGCGATGCCGTCACGTTGATGGCCGGAGCCTACACGGGCGATCCGGCGGGCCGAAGCAATCCCGTCCCGCAGCTCGCCGAC
>JAFAUR010000159.1 GCA_019243205.1 Acidobacteriaceae bacterium
GTTCTCCGCGATCACACTCGCAGAGACGACGGACGCGGACTCGCAGACCGGGTCTTCTGCTGCAATTCTGAACCGCTACTTGCAGGTAACCCAAACACATGACGACAGCCTGCGGGGTGCCTCCATGGAGGTCGACATCAACGCTTCCGTTCCGGGTCTTCAGGAGCATGGCACTCTTCGTGCCCTTAGAAAAATCTCCAAGGTGGGCCAGATCACCTACCATGTCCTTGGGTTTCAGGGAGACAGCACTGTAAAAAGCCAAGTGATCGCGCGCTACCTTCAGGCCGAGCAGCAGGGGGAAGGCGACCAGAACCTCGCCATTACCCCGGTCAACTATAAGTTCAAATACAAAGGCGAACAAAACCAGAAGGGGTCTGATGTCTACGTCTTTCAGGTTTCGCCTCGCAAAAAGCGGCTCGGGTTATTCAAAGGAGAGTTGTGGCTCGACTCGAAGACTTGCATACCCGTATATGAGAAAGGCCGCCTGGTAAAGAATCCGAGCATCTTCTTCAAAAAGGTTGATTTCGAACGCGCCTTTGTCATTCAAAATGGCCGGCAAATTCCCCAGTCGCTCAGCAGCACAATCGACGTTCATCTAATAGGAAAAGTGGAGTTGAATATTAACTACTCCAACTTTGCTCAGAGCGCCGATACCGACGATACGGAAACCACCTCCGATACAACAACAAGCCTCCCTTCGACGAACTAAAGCCATTCACCCCCGGTATATCTCTTACACCCCGCGGTAATAGCCAATCGATTTCCCAAGGTTGAGTCGGTTCGCAAGGCAAAGTAAACTAAAGATTAATCCCCAAGGGAGTACATGAGAACACTTTTTCTAAACCCTCCTTCTTTTGAGGGCTTCGATGGCGGTGCGGGCTCTCGGTGGCCTGCTGCCCGCGAAATCGAATCGTATTGGTATCCCGTTTGGCTTTGCTACCCCGCCGGGATGCTTCCGGATAGCAAGGTTCTCGATGCCCCGCCGCACAAAATCTCCATCGATCAGACCGTCGCGATGGCTTCCGATTTTGAGTTGCTGGTCCTCTTTACGTCCACTCCAGGTTTTCACGTCGACGTTCGCATCGCCGAAATGATGCGCGACGTAAACCCAAAGCTGAAGGTCGCCTTTGTCGGTCCGCACGTCACCATCCGGCCGGAAGAAAGTCTGCGTGCATCCAAAGCGATCGACTTCGTGGTCAAGAAGGAGTTCGATTACCAGATTCGCGATTTTGCGCATGGCAAGCCGGTGGAAGAATTGCCAGGCGTCGTTTTCCGTAAGAACGGTGGTTTCCAGCACAATCCGGAATCAGCTCCTATCGAAAACCTGGACGCGCTGCCGTGGGTCACGAAAGTTTACGAGCGTGATCTAGATTTCCGCCGCTATAACGTCCCGTTCCTGCTGAATCCGTACATCTCGTTTTATACAACTCGTGGGTGCCCGGCCCAGTGCACGTTCTGTCTGTGGCCGCAAACACATTCGGGGCACCGCTGGCGACTTCGTTCGTCCGATGACGTCGTGAACGAATGCCGCTACGCGCTGGAAAGATTCCCCGGGTTGAAAGAAATCTTTTTCGACGACGACACGTTCAATTACCAGAAAGCCCGGACGCTTGACCTTTGCAGCAAACTCAAGGACTTGAAGTTCACCTGGAGTTGCACGTCGCGAGTGACGACGGATTACGACACTCTAAAAGCGATGAAAGAGGCCGGCTGCCGGCTTCTTATCGTCGGCTACGAATCCGGCGATGGCCAGATCCTGAAAAATATTAAGAAAGGTGCGACCATCGACATGGCGCGCCGCTTCACCGCGAATTGCAAAAAGCTGGGCCTGACCATCCACGGCGACTTTATCGTCGGTCTGCCCGGAGAAACCCGTGAAACGATTCGGAAGAGTATCGATTTCGCAAAGGAATTGGACGTCCAGACGATTCAGGTCTCCATTGGGCATCCGTTTCCGGGTACCGAGTTTTACGATCACGTGAAAAAGAACGGGCTGATCACCATCGATGAGAAGATGACTGACGACGCCGGCCACCAGCTGCCTAATTATCAATATCCAGGCCTGGACCGCGCGGAGCTTGTCGACTGGGTGGAACGGTTCTATGGAGAATTCTATTTCCGCCCGAAGGTAGCGATGCGCCTGGTTGGCAAGGCAATGTTCGACAATTCAGAGCGGCGTCGACTTTTCAAGGAAGCGCGCGAGTACCTTTCACTCAGGGCAAAGAGAAAGCAGTTCGTCAAGGAACAGAAGCACCAAAAGGACCAGCCTCCTGTTCTCACTACGGGGGATTAGTCTGGCCGCAGAAGACACCGCTGCCTTCGCGGCTCTTACCGAAACTCGCTCCGCTCACCCTGACCGCTCTGCCGGTACGAAGCTGAAGACATTCACCTTGGTATTTGCAGTTGTGCTTTTCAATGTGTTTGGAAACTTTCTGCTCGCCTGGGGTATGCGACACACCGCAGAGGTAGTGGGCATAAATCCGCTTGGCTACCTGAGGGCGATGTGGAGCCCTTACGTCGCGGGCGGCATCGTGCTCCTGATCCTGTGGCTTCTGACCCGAATGACTCTTTTGAGCTGGGCAGACCTCAGCTTCGTTCTTCCGTTGACCAGCGTCGGCTACATTCTCAGTGCGGTATTCGGCAACGTGTTTCTGAATGAATCGATAAGCGCTATCCACTGGACGGGAACGATTCTTATTTTTGCGGGGACCGCTCTGGTTGGAGGCACAGAACAGCGCACGGGCGGAGACGCAAATTCGGCATGAAGTGGATTCTTCTTTCCATCATCGTGCTGGCCACCGTGATGAGCGACCTGCTGCAGAGCTACGAGATGAAGCGGAGCGGCGAGCAAAGTGTAGACGCCCGCGGTTTAGGACGGCTGCTCAGAATGATCGTGAGCCGCAGGTACCTGCTTCTATCGATCCTCTGTATGGCGGTCTCGTTCTTTGCATTCATGGCGCTGGTTCAGACAGCGCCTTTGAGCTTTGCGGTACCGGCATCGGCGGCGACCTTTGTGTTGGAAACAGTCCTCGCCAAATTCGTGTTGAGAGAGGACGTAGGTAAGCGCCGGGCCGCGGGAGCGCTGTTGGTTCTGGGCGGAGTCATCTTACTGGCGCGTTAGGCCGTCCCGTGCGCCTGGTTTCCCTGCTTTTCATTCCAGCAGTTGCGTATCAGGCGCTTGCGATTGTGGCAGGGATACGACACTTTCTCCGCCAAATCCGGCATCCTTCTGCAAAACCCACAGCGGAAGCTCCCGCCGTTTCCGTGCTCAAGCCGCTGCGCGGGTTGGATCCGAACACCTATCCCGCGTTTGTGTCTCAGGTTCGGCAGGACTATCCGGAATTTCAGATCTTATTCGGAGTTGGTTCAGAGTCCGACCCCGCGACTGTCGCGGTCAGGAGGTTGCAGGCAGAGTTCCCCCAAGCGAAAATCCGGCTTGTCGTGGGCGCCCCCGACACTCCGAACGGAAAGGCTGGGGCCTTGATTGAGCTCGCCAGGCATGCAGAACATCCGATCCTGGTAGTTAACGACAGCGACATCAAAGTAGGGCCGAGCTATCTCGCCGAAGTCGTTGCGCCGCTGTCCGACCCCCGAGTGGGCATCGTGACATGCCCTTATCGTGCACGCCCTCACACGCTACCTGCCTTTTGGGAGGCGCTGGGGATTGCCACCGATTTCATGCCGAGCACGTTGGTAGCCCAGCTACTCGGCGTGCGCGAGTTTGGCTTTGGCTCTACCCTGGCATTCCGGGCGAGGGATCTCAACGCAATCGGCGGCTTCGCGGCTGTTTCGGATTACCTCGCCGACGATTACCAACTCGCGAGGCGCATTAGCGGACTGGGCAAACGCGCCGAGCTTTCGACGTACACGGTAGAAACAGCTTTAGGTGAAGACTCCTGGGCCGGCATCTGGCGGCATCAACTCAGGTGGGCGCGCACCATTCGGGCCTCAAAAGGTATGGGTTACGCTGGTTTGCCCATCACTCACGCCGGTATTTGGGCTATTCTGGCGCTGGCTTTCCGACTTCCGGAAGCCGCCGTACTCCTTTGGTCATTGCGTACGGCCTCCGCCCTCGTTAGTGCTGGAGGCGTGCTGAGGCAGGGTGTCGCGGCGGGCTTCTGTTGGTGCGCGGCCGCATGGGACCTGTACGCGTTTTCTGTCTGGGTTACGTCGTACACCGGAAGGGAAGTGCGATGGCGTGACAAAACCCTACGCATAGATGCTGAAGGGCGTATTCAGAGCTAGGCGTCTTCTCTGCCCGTGATAGCCTTGTATCTTCCGAAGGACTCATCCGAGCTCGCCCGCACGATGTCCTATCGACAACATAGGAGTTAACACATTTTCATGTTTGGAAAATTCGGGAGCGCCGTGCTCCTCACTGGCCTTGCTCTGTCATCTGGTCTCAGTTGGGCGCAATCCGTACCACCCGCCAAAGTGGCCATCATCAATGCCCAAAAGGCCGTTGCCGACACGGCCGAGATCAAGAAAGCCCAGGCGACTCTCGAGGCAAAATATCGTCCGCGGCAGCAGGCCATTCAGACACTGCAAACACAGCTACAAGGCATACAACAACAGCTGAACTCTCCCAACATCACGCCTGAGCGCCAAGCCACACTGCAGGCAGACGGTACTCAGAAACAGAAAGAATTGCAACGGCTGACAGAAGACTTGCAGAGCGACGTAAACAATGAACGTCAGGACATTCTCGGACGAGCAGGACGTCAAATGACGGACATCGTAAAGAAAATCGCGGAACAACGGGGATTCGATGTAGTGATTGACGTTACCAACACCCTCTACTTTCGCCCGGCTCTCGAGATTACCGCGCAAGCGACAGCCGACTACGACAAAGCCTACCCTGCGAAATAAACGGGGCTCAGAGTCGCTGCTGTGGGCGTCTTAGTTGCAGAGCGTCAGGACGACCAATAAGGAAGATCCATGGGGACCTATCTGCAGCAATACGGTGCCGAAGATGAACGCCGCGGACGCATCATCAAACGAATTATCATCGCCGTGGCGATATTGATCGTCCTGGCGATTGCCGCATACCTGATCTTTCACAATTATTCTGAAAAACGCACGGCTTCGCGATTCTTAGACCAGGTGAATGCGCACAACTACCGCGAGGCCTACCGTGAGTGGGGCTGCACGGAGCAGCATCCTTGTCCCAACTACGATTTCAACCGGTTCATGGAGGATTGGGGACCAAAAGCCGCAGCCGGTCCTTGGAAGATTGCCTCCACAGACAGCTGCAAATCATTCCTGACCGTAAATGTGCAGGCCCCCAATGCCCAGCTTCAATCGCTTTCGGTGGAGAGGGACAATCTCGGCTTGAGTTTTGCTCCGTCTCCCGAATGCCAGGAGAGAAAGTGGAGATGGAAACAGTTCTTCGCCCGCTTTTTCGGCCATGGTGAAGCACCGCAGCGGCCGCGCTGATTTAGAACTCCCGTCCCGAATTAGCCGGGGCTGTGAGGTCCTGATGCAGCTTACGTTCCGCTGCAGCCTTCTCGCGATCGCCGAGGCGGTCGTAAACGCGAGCGAGATGGTAATGAGGAGACGGATCTTTCGGATTCAATACAACGGCGCGACGAAGTTCCTCCGCCGCGGGCGCGAATTGGTGTCGCGATTCCAGCAGGGCGCCCAATTCGTAATGAGCTTCCCAGTTGCTCGGATCGAGTTCAATCGAGCGGCGAAGCAAGGCCTCTGAGCGGCTATTCCCGCTATCCTGCGCGGCGAGCGCCTTCGCCAACTCCAATTGCGCTCGCGCATTTTGGGGATTCGCTCGTGCCCAAGCCTCGCAATCTCCGATGATTTCTGTAAGATGCGATCCCGCCTGATCCAGCATACGGCCGATGAAAAGGTATGGCTGTTCGATTGTCGAGTCTATCTTGATCACGGACAGGAAAGTTTGGATCGCCTCTTCGAACCGGCGCTGTCCATAGCGCGCGACTCCCAAGGCAAGCTTCAGTTGAGCATCATTCGGAAACGACTCGAGTGAAGTATTAACCAGTTCTGCTGCCGCCGTAAAATTCTCCTGTCGAAGCAAAACCTGCGCCCATGCGAATGCCATGTCACGATCGCGCGCCGCGCTTTTCTTAGCCAGAGGCAGCCCGTCCTCAACATCTCCAGATTCGAGATACCATTGGGCTGCGCGAGTGGCGGCCGCAGGATCCGCTTGAGCACTGGCGGCAAAAACAGCTTCTAACTGAGCTGCGGTCCGAGGCTGTTTGGCGTCGGCGTAATACAGAGCGAGCGCATGGCAGACGATCGGATTGTCCCTTCCGTTCTCTTCCGCCTTCTTCGCGGCTCCGGCAGCCAAGGCCTGCTGACCCGAACGCAGGTATACCTCTGCCAGCGCGGCCCAAACATAAGCGTTTTTACCGTCGAGATGCGAAGCTTGCTCGAGATCTTGGCGCGCGCCGGGCAAGTCTCCTTGCTGCATTGCCTTCAGTCCTTGTTGAAGGAGGTCGGGGATGGTTTTGCCATCACCTGTTATGGCAAGCAACAGGAGGAGGTGCGGCAGCAAGTATCGAACTTATCAGATACCTGGGCAGTGGACCCCCGTGCGTCACTCAGAGGGTCCGGCCCACAGCACTCGTCAGAATTGCAGACGCAACTGGAATTGGATGTGCCGCTCACTCCCCGATAGCGTCGACGTTATCTTTCCGAAGTTTCCGTCCTGCTGGTTGGTGTCAGGAGCGGAGAACTGGGAAGTGTTCGTTAGATTCGTTG
>JAFAUR010000340.1 GCA_019243205.1 Acidobacteriaceae bacterium
GGTCGAGCGCGAGCGGCAGATTCTCCGGCTTCGGCATCAATTGGTTGGCGACCACCGAGACGTCTATAACCTGGCGCTGAGCGGTTTGCCACTGGAGGATGTAGGTGCTGGGTGCGCCCTTGCTGGACACCCACTGCTGCGGATTGAATTGCTGCAGCAGGGGTCCGAATTCCGCTGCGTTCGTTTGAACATCGGTCAGGATGCGCCGCGCATCCCAAGGCGCCTCTAGGCCCGCTGCCGGAACCTGCGGCGTCTGCGCCGAGTGAGGGAGTACCGAGAAGACAGCCAGAAGCGCGATACGGTGCAAACGCGGGAGCATGCGCCCATCATTTTAGCCGCGAGGATGCGCCGCAGTTCGGCTTCCAGCTGTATGGGATGGATTGAGCGAGAAACTTGGGGCCTTCAACCGGGTCGCCGCTTCGCGTTCCCGAATGACCCGGAGTGATCGCCGACAAAATCTTAACCGTGTAACGGTACAGTGATCCGCGGTCGACGCGACGAGAGATCGGTTCGTTCGGGCGCACGAGAATAGCATCGATCGCTTTCACCAGAACCGGGTCATTGCGAGGCACAAGTGTATGTTGAACGCCCACTTCGCCTTCGATTACGTCGATACGCAGCGTATTGTCTTCATCGAGTGCCAACGATACTGTGGCTGGATCGTGAGCACTTAGGATCGCGACGCCTGCAAAGACACGCATCTGGCCTCCTGAAGCAAGCGGATGCAGATGGATGCGCACTCGCCCGGAGAGCAGATCTATCAGGTCGCCGGGAGAAACGGGATTCTTGCGGAATGCTATACGCGAATTCGAAAACAGATCGAAACTGCTTCCGTCTTTCGCCTGAAAATGAGCATAGCCATCCGGACCGGTGAAGATCGTTTCGGAGACGGGAACGACTTGTCCGACGCTGACCGCCCAGGGTTGGTTGTCGCGGATAACGGTCACCTGCCCATTGACAGCGGTTGCAATCGCTGCAAAACGCCCCTGGACTGCTGCATCCACTGGCAGCTCCTTCGGATAAGACGAAGAGCAGCAGAGTACGAACAAGGCGAACCCAGACCGATGCAAGTTGCCTCCTTACGACAGCCCCTTCATTTTTTCACACCGAATCGAGGGCAAGCTGTGCAGAATTTTGCTGCGCCGTCTTACGCTTTCGTTGCAAAATAACGGTAACTAGTTAGGGAGGTCTTCTTGAGAACAGTAACAAGGAGTGCTCTGCCCGCGTGCTGTCTTCTTGCGGCAGGCATGTGCACATCGCTGCTGCAAGCGGCGGATATCACGGGAACCATCGTCGGCACGGTGTCCGATCCTTCCGCGGCGAAGGTGGTCGGCGCTCAAGTCACGATTGAGAGTGTTGACCGCAATCGTGCCGAGCGCACGTTATCAACCGACAGTGGAGGCAATTTTGCAGCGGCGCTGCTGCCTATAGGCAAATACACCATCTCTGTCGAAGCAAAGGGCTTTCGAAAGGCGACCCTCACGGGTATCGTCTTGAACGTGAACGATAAATTGACGTTTCCGATCTCGTTGCAAATCGGGGATGTCAATCAGGTCGTCACTGTGCAGGAATCGCCGCTCGCTATACAGCTTCAGTCGGCCGAACAAAGCACAACCATTACCGGCAGGCAGGTGACCGGCCTGACGCTAAACAATCGGAACTATGAGCAACTGTTAACGCTCATGCCCGGCGTGAGTTCTAGCGCTTCCGATCAAATCTATGTCGGCGTTTCGAACCCGTCAGGACAGTCAAACCAGGTGAATTTCTCGATCAACGGCTCGCGTCCTACTCAGAATAATTGGACCGTGGACGGAGCCGACAACGTAGATCGAGGAGCAAATCTCACCCTGCTGAACTATCCGAGCGTTGACGCAATCCAGGAGTTTAAGGTGCTTCGGAGCGATTACTCAGCGGAGTTCGGTCGCGCGGGAGGCGGGCAGATCAACGTAGTCACGAAATCAGGAACGAGCCAGTTTCACGGTGACGCCTATGAGTTCGTTCGCAACAACGCTTTCGCTGCAAATAATTTTCTGAATAATTCGCATGGGGTAAAAGAGCCGCCATTGCGCTACAACGATTTCGGCTGGACGTTAGGCGGCCCGATCTTCATCCCGAAGGTGTACAACCGCGACAAGAACAAGACGTTTTTCTTTGTGTCGGAGGAATTCCGCCGCGTCATTACCTACACATCTTCGACAGCGACACTGCCGACCGCTCAGATGGAGCAGGGCATATTCGCACATCCCATCTGCCTGTCCTACACAGGAAACACGTGCGCTCAGACAGGCACAAGAGTGACCAATGTCGATCCGGTCGCACAGGAGTATTTGAAGGATATCTTCAGCCGTGTGCCGACCAGCACGGTGAGCAACTTCTCTTCAGTGACTCCGATCCGGAACATCTACAACTTCGAGCAGGAACTGTACAAGCTCGATCACGTATTCAGCCCCAAACTGCAGGTCTCCGTGCGTTATTTGAGAGACCAGATACCTACGGTGGAACCGGGCGGATTGTTCACCGGGCTGGCAGTTCCCGGAGTAGCGGTTACGAGCACAAATTCTCCTGGGCGGAGCTGGGTGGGGCGGGCAACTTCGTCCATCACGCCGACCCTGGTCAATGAGGCCGGCTTTGCGTATTCGTTCGGGGCTGTGGTGAGCGTGCCAACCGGCTTCAACACAACTGCACAGTCGCCCGACATCAAAGTGCCGCTGCCATTCCCGGTCACGCTTGGGCGCGTGCCGAACCTGACTTTCAATGGAACAGCCCTTGTCAGCGGCTATGGGCCGTACAACGATTACAACCGCAACTACAACGGGTATGACAACATGTCGGCAATTCTGGGCCGGCACAATCTGAAATACGGGTTTTCGTACAACTACTACCAAAAAACCGAGAACGCGGCGAACGCGAACCAGGGCTCCTTCGCCTTCTCACCACCAAGCGGTGTTGTTCCCGCTGGTACCTCAGCGTTTGAGCAAGCCTGGGCTGACTTTCTGACTGGCCACGTGTCGACTTTTACACAGGCTTCGAAAGACATCACTCCAGATATCCGGGCACAGCAGTGGGAGCTGTACGTCCAGGATGATTGGCGCATCACGCCAACGTTTACGTTGAATCTCGGACTGCGCTATTCCATGTTCCGGAATCCAATCGATAACAATAATCAACTGAGCACTTTCGACCCGGCCCTGTGGTATCGCAGTCAAGCGCCAACAGTGACAGCTGCCGGCAACATCGTCCCTGGTACGGGAAATACTCTGAACGGAATTATCATCGGCGGTCAGAACTCGCCTTATGGGCAGAAGGTTTCAAGCCAGGCCACACTGGATTTTGCGCCCCGATTCGGTTTCGCGTGGGATCCCACTGGAAGCGGTAGAACAGCTATCCGTGGAGGATACGGGATCTTCTATGACGCGACTGCCTACGGATTTTACGAACTGAACATCTTCAACAATCTGCCGTTCGTGAATTCGTTGACGGTGCTCAATACCTCATTGAGCAATCCGCTTGCGGGCACGGTATCGGTCTCGGCGACGCCGCCCTCGGCGCGTGCCACATCGCCGAATTACGTCCCGCCCTACACGCAGCAGTCGAGCTTCGGTATTCAGCGGCAACTCAGCAGCAGCGCCATGCTCGATGTTTCCTATGTAGGATCCAAGAGCACACACCTGATAGGAATCGTGGACCTCAACGAAGTGTATCCGGGCCTCGCTTTCAGCTCCGGCATCATACCGGCTGGCACGGTTGTGACGTCAGCGACGACGCCGCGCCTCAATGCCATCCGGCCCTATCCCGGATACACGGCAGTCAATATGGTCGCGCCCTGGTTCAATGCAAATTACAATTCGCTTCAAGTCTACGCGAAGAAACAATTCGGCGGAGATTCGGAAGCGAGCGTGAGCTACACGTATTCGAAGAACCTGACCGACAACCAGTCCGATAACTCAACCGCGCCTCAGAACAGCTACAACTTCGCGGCTGAGTATGGACGGGCGCAGCAGGATAGGCGGCACGTGTTTTCCGCAAATTACGTTTACGGTCTTCCGTTCTTCCGGCAGCAGAAGGGCGTTGTCGGTAAGGTTCTGGGCGGATGGGACATATCTGGTATCGTTCAGGCGGCGTCGGGTCTTCCGTTTACTGTGACGACGTCAGGAGTAGATCCCGGCGGGTTGGGCTTCCTTGGGGCAAGCGCTGCAGGACCGAGGCCTGACATGTTCTGCTCGAACCCGAATGGAGGCGGCAACGCGCCGCATACTCTGGCTACATGGTTTAACACTCTTTGCTTCGGGAACGTTCCGGCGGGAGTTAACCGGCCCGGCAACGCTGGTCGAGGAGTCATCAACGGTCCTGGTTTCCAACGTTGGGACGTTTCGCTCTTCAAGAACTTTCTATTTCACGAGCGATACCAGTTCCAACTGAGGGGTGATGCGTTCAATGTCTTTAACCACACCAATCCGCTGACCGTCACGACTTCGTTCACAAGCGCGCAGTTCGGACAGATTACCGCTTTTCGAGATCCCCGGATCATCCAAATAGCGGCGAAGTTTAACTTTTGATAAACGAAGGGGCGTGGCGTTTAAATGCTGCGCCTCTTGAACTCTTCCGTTTTTACAATTCCGGCGCCTTCTTTGATAACAACCAAGTGGTTGGCGGGCACGGCGGAGATTTTTTCTGTCTGTCCGTTTGGCCAACGGATTTCGAGATCGGCCTTTTCGATAGACCCGAGGCCGAAGTGCAGGCGCGGATCGTTGACCGAATAAAAGCTGGCCTGACCAAGAACTTCCTGTACCTGCACCTTGTCGCCATAACGCGCCGTGACGCGCGCGCCCAACGCGCTCCGGTTTGACTTCACTCCGACGAGTTTCACCTTCAGCCAGTGATCATCACCGGTTACATCATTGCGGAGAAGAGACGGCGGCTCATTCAAGTTCATGATCAGAATGTCAACGTCGCCATCATTGTCAAAGTCTCCGAAAGCGCAGCCGCGGCTCGCATGGGGGGCCGCAATACCTGGTCCTGCCTGATCCAGCAGTTCTTCGAACCTTCCGTTTCTCAGGTTTCGAAACAGGATACGTGGACTCTTGAAGGGATAGCTCGGCATCACCTTCTCGATCTCGGGATAAACGCTGCCCGTAGCCCACATCAGGTCGGGATAGCCGTCGTTATCGAAATCGAACATACCAGCGCCCCAACCAACAAAGCGTGTCTCGACTCCTAAACCAGCCGCATTCGTGACATCTTCGAACCGACCCTTCCCATCGTTCCGATAGAGAATCGCCGTATCATCGGCGAAGTGTGTTTTCAGGATGTCCAGGCTGCCATCCAGGTTGTAGTCGCCGATGCCCAGCCCCATACCCGCCTGCTCCATGCCATCGCCGTTGAGCGCGACGCCGCTTTCAAGGCCGATATCTGTAAACGTGCCATCGTGATTGTTCTTCAGCAGGAAACTGGGCGTGGTATCGCAAGCAACGTAGATATCAGGCCAGCCGTCATTGTCGAAATCGGCTGCTACCGTCGTCATGCAGTAACTACCGGTGGCCTTAGAGAGCCCCGATTGAGCGCTGACATCCGTGAAGGTACCGTCCCCATTGTTGCGATACAGGCTGACGAAGCCGGGAGGAAGCCCGCGAGGTCCACAATTCACGGCTACGCCTTTCCAATTGCAGTTTGGGTTTTCGCCGGGCTTTGGAATACTATTGAGGTCGAAGTTTAGGTAGTGGGCTACGCATAAGTCCAACCGGCCATCGCGGTCGTAATCGACGAAAGTGCAACCGGAGCCCCAACGGATACCTGCGGTCAGGAGTCCCGCTTTCCCGGTCACGTCGGTGAACGTACCGTCCCCGTTATTACGGTAAAGTACGTTCTGCCCCCAGTAGGTGACAAACAGGTCGTCGAAACCATCGTTATCGTAGTCGCCGACCGTTACGGCGGAAGCCCAGCCAGTGCGGAGCAGACCCGCTTTCTCCGTGACGTCGGTGAACGTGCCGTCCCGATTGTTTTTATATAGGCGGTTGGTGGCGTTCTTGGGGGGATTTTCCAGCAGCGTGCCGCTTAGCAGGAAAATGTCGAGCCATCCGTCATTGTCGTAATCGATGAAAGCGCAACCGCAGCCGACAGTTTCGAGGATGTAGGTTTTTCGCTCGGCGGGGCCATAAATGAGGGGCGCATGAAGGCCGGCCTTGTCCGCCACGTCTGTGAAACACGCGCGGAACGGAAGGCCTGAGGGCTTACTTCTCGGCTGCGCCTTTACGTTCCGCGATGCAACGCCCTGCCCGAAAGCGGCAGCCGCGGGCAAAACGGCCAAGCCGGTGAGCAGCGATCTTCGGGTAAGACTTTCACGTCGCACGATTCGAAATGGAGCAGCCTCACGGCAACTATTCGGCAGCCGCGGCCGCACGTTCAAACGTCTTTGAAATCAGTGCCTGGGCTTCCCGCTGGATGCGCCGCAGGTGTTCTTCACCGGCAAAGCTCTCAGCGTAGATCTTGTACACATTCTCGGTTCCGGAAGGTCTGGCCGCAAACCAACCTTTGGAGGTTACGACCTTCAATCCACCAATCGGCGCGTCATTACCCGGAGCAGTCGTCAACATCGCCACTATGGGATCCCCCGCCAATTCTTTCGCCGAAACTTGCTCAGGTGAAAGTTTCGAAAGAATCGCTTTCTCGTCCGGCGAGGCAGGGGCATCAATTCGCTCGTACACCGGGTCGCCAAATCTGGCGGTCAGTTCCCGGTAGCAGGCCCCCGGGTCTTTTCCTCGCTTCGCAGTAATCTCAGCAGAAAGGAGGCCCATGATCAAGCCGTCTTTATCGGTGCTCCAGGCGGTTCCATCCGTCCGCAGGAACGAAGCGCCCGCGCTTTCCTCGCCGCCGAATCCAAGTGAGCCGTCGAGCAATCCGTCGACAAACCACTTGAAGCCCACGGGGACTTCGACCAGCTTCCTTCCGAGATCCCGGGCAACGAAATCGATCATGCTGCTGCTCACGAGAGTCTTTCCTATTCCCGCGTCGGGTTGCCACTTCGGGCGGTTCCTGTACAGATACTCGATCGCAACCGCGAGATAGTGGTTGGGGTTGAGCAAACCGGCACTGGGGGTCACTATGCCATGGCGATCGTGATCGGTATCGCAGGCGAAGGCAACGTCGAAACGGTCCTTGAGTGCGATCAGACTTGCCATCGCGTACGGTGAGGAGCAGTCCATGCGGATCTTGCCATCCCAGTCGAGAGTCATGAACCGGAAGGTCGGATCGACTTCGGTATTCACAACCGTCAAGTTGAGGCCGTAACGTTCCGCGATGCGAGGCCAGTAAGCCACTCCTGCGCCGCCCAGCGGGTCAACTCCGAGTTTCAGACTGGCTGACGCGATCGCTGGCATGTCGATGACCGAGCCGAGATGATCGACGTAGCGAGAGATGTAGTCGTAGCGATGAGTGGTTGAGGCCTTTACTGCGCGGCTGAACTCCATGCGCCGGATACCTTTAAGGCCGTCGGCAATGAACTCGTTAGCGCGATTCTCAATCCATTTGGTCGCACTCGTGTCCGCAGGACCACCGGAAGGCGGATTGTACTTAAAGCCGCCATCATCGGGAGGATTGTGCGACGGCGTGATCACAATGCCATCAGCCAAACCGTTCTTGCGGCCGCGATTGTGCATGAGGATCGCGTTGGACAGCGAAGGAGTTGGAGTATAGCCCGCATCCGAGTCGATCATCACCTCTACGCCGTTCGCGGCAAGTACCTCCAGGGCAGTGGCAAAGGCGGGTTCGGACAACGCATGCGTATCCATCCCTAGAAAAAGGGGACCGTCCGTTCCTTGATCCTGGCGATATTGGCAGATCGCCTGGGTGATCGCCAGAATATGATCTTCGTTGAAGGCAGACTGCAGGGAGGATCCGCGATGCCCGGACGTTCCGAAAGCAACGCGTTGCGTTCTCTCGGCGGTGTCGGGTTTTAACACGAAGTAGCTGGTAATCAGCCGGGGGACGTTGACGAGTTCTGAGGTCGGCGCGGGTTTGCCCGCTCTTGGATCCACAGCCATGACGTCTTCTATGGTATGCCCGGGCTCAACCGGTAACTGAGAATCCGGCAGACGCCCCGACCCAATCGAGATTCTTATTGAAATCGACGCCCATCATTTTGCCGCGACCCGTGCGGATGACCGTTGTCACAGGCTTGAACAGGTCGTCGTCGCGGATGTACATGATCCGGACTTCCACCTTCGTCATGCCCATAGGAGTTTCGAGCGTCGGAACGAATTCCATGCGCCGCTGCAGGACGAAACTGTGCCGCTCCGAGGCAGGAATTTCTTCCAGCTCTTGTTTCGTTGGACCAATCTTCACGCCTAGTCCAGCAAACGAATAAAGCGGCTTCAGAACGTAGTCGTCCGGATGGTCGGGCAGGTCTCGGACATCGCTCAGGAACCTTGTCTCCGGAACGCTCGGATGATGGAACCAAGGCAGGCTGAATTTACTTAGTCGAAAGAACCAGTTCGGATGTCCAGCCCATTCCACATCGAGATCGTCTGTAAACGCGAACTTATATTCAATATCGCGTCTGACGAGTTCGTCGAAGATAACGCGATTGTACATTCGCTCGATCGGGATATCGTCCAGAAATAACTTCCGCCCTCGCTTTTCGACTTGCGAGATACAAGCGATTCGTATACCGAGCCATCTCTGGGTGACGAGGAAATCCGGGAGTGTCTTCTGACTGTACGGATCGATCTCGAGTAGCACGACGTTCTCGGGCGCGTGGTTCCCGACAATCGCTTTGCTCAAAAGAGCACGATAGGAGTTATGCTCGAGGCCGCCGAGGAAAGGAGTGAGGCGGCAACCGGTGATTTCTTCGAGGCCGTAGGTTTCTGCATATGCATCCGCAATCGCAGCCTGAAATCCGTAAACAGAGGGGAAGCCCTGGATCTCTACAAGGCGGGGTTGCAGCGTTCCATCCGACTGCTGGATAAGCCCGAAGTCGACCTGCATAAACAGCGGATGACGGTCCTCATTGGGGACATAGAAGTTACTCGGAACGGCGGCGTCGGACACCCGTCGGTATTCGTAGTTGTTCGCAAGCTGCTCGTACAGTTCGATGCCGTAGCGAATCATTTTGTCGAGCAGAGGCCGGGGAAGAAACACGGGTGTTTCGTTCAGGCGGAATTCGATCGGCGTACCCACCGCTTCATTCGCCCGACGCAGAAAGCGACTGTACAGTTCCGGCCGCCAATGCGCATTGAAGCGCTTGCGCAACTCTGGAATCACCGGCGGAACGCTCTAGACGAGAAAGCGACCATTCTTCATGATCTGGCGATCATCTGCCCAGATGTTGAAGTTGCGTCCGACAACATCGATATGGGTGGTCGAGGTCCATTGGGCTCCGGTGTGCAACCCATAAGGGTCACCGAACGCCATATGGACTCCGGGGATCTTTTCGTCCTGCAGGATGTTGCCTACAACTTCGTGAACAGCCAGGTTCGTGCCGATTGCAAATTCGCCGACACGGTCGCTGTTTTCGTCCCGATGAGTGTATTCCCAGAACTCCCGTTCCAGTTCTTTGTTGTCGCAGCGCGCGGACACTAGGCGATTGCGCCTGACTTCCAGAGTTAACGGCGTTTGCTGCAGATCACCATATTTCCCGCAAAGATAATCTCCGACAACCCCGTCAACCACGAATGTTCCATTGACTTCCTGCGGCGCCGTAAACGTTTCCCCGCCGGGAAGATTCCCCCATTTGTCACGACTGATTATGCCGCTGGTCGGAATCCATTGATAATCCTGGGTCAGATCAGCTGCGATATCGGTCCCCGCAGGAGTTGTCGCCCGGATGCGACGGGCGGTTCTCGCAATTGCCATCACCCGTTTGGTGAGCTCATCCACTTTCCGGAAATCCGCTCGCATTCCTTCGAGCATGATTTTCTTTTCGATGTTCACCATGTGCGCGTGGCGCAGCTTATTGCGATTCACAACCTCGCACATCTGCATGCGCGTCCTAAGCTCATTGGGCTGAGCCTTAACCGCAAAAATGCTGACGTTACTGGTTGCAAGGTCATGGAGCACGACATCGGGCATATCGCGCAGCGGCCTGGGAGCGAGATCTTCAAGCACAAAGCTGTTGTAAGTGCAGTGGGCGTTATCGAGCTCTGCGATGAGGCTGGCCGCGATTTCCTCAGAGGCATGATCGGTTATGAGCGTAACCTTTTCTGAGGGTTGAATCTTCAGGCATACAAAAACGGCGTTGTGAGCGCCCTCAATGAGTTCAGGGTCGTACGCAGTCGACGACAGATTCGTGCTCATATCGAGGCCCCGGCATGGACGTGTTCCGTGCTCAGTCCAGCCTTGGTTTCACAAACGATGTAATCCACTACTTTGCTTAAGTCTCCAGTTTCCTGATAAATACGTAGCTGACGATCCGCGCCCGAACCATCGTCGAGAATCCGGTAGATGTAATTGATCTCCTCACGCGAATCGAGCTCATCTACGACGTCATCTATGAGATGCAGATATTCGTAGATCAGATCGCGTGCCGGCACTTCCATCTGCTTACCGAAGTCGATCATCTTGCCGTCCAGGCCGTACCGCGATGCCCGCCACTTGTTTTCCATGATTAGCGCCCGCTCATAAAGCCGGAAGCTTTGGTTCGCGGCATGCAATTTGTAGAGCTTCGCTACGGTAGCCTGAATGAGCGCCGCTATAGCTATCGTCTCATCCGCTCGCAGCGGCACGTCGCAAATGCGGAATTCCAGGGTCGGGAAGTTCGGATGAGGGCGAATATCCCACCAGATCTTCTTCGCATCGTCGATGCAGTGGGTTTTGACTAGCAAATTTACGAATCGCTCGTATTCGCCCCAGCTAGGAATCAGGTCCGGGATGTTCGTCCGGGGAAACTTATCGAACACCTTGCAGCGATATGACTTCAGGCCGGTATCCATGCCCAGCCAAAAAGGGGAGTTCGTCGAGAGCGCCAGGATATGCGGCAAAAAGTAACGCGCCGCGTTCATCAGATGAATGGCGGTGTCTCGGTCTTCCACACCCACGTGCACATGCAAACCGAAGATGAGGTTCGCACGCGCGACCATTTTCAGGTCCTGAACAATGATTTCGTATCGCTCGTCGGGATAGATGTCCTGCTTACGCCAATCCGCGAACGGGTGCGTGCCTGACGCCGCTAGTTGCAAGTTGTTTTGCCGTGCCAGGTCGCAGATCTGCGACCGCAACTGCTTTACCTGAATGGCAGCTTCCTTGATGTTCTTGCACACGCCGGTACCGACCTCGACCACAGATTGGTGCATCTCGGCCTTGACGGCTTCTTTCAGGATCGTCCGGCCCTTAGCGATGATTTCGACGTCGATATGGGAGCGTAGGTCTCGAGTCTCAGGGTCTACAGTCTGATACTCCTCTTCGATTCCAAGCGTGAAGCTGGGTTTCACGGGTACCCCCTCGTTCCGAAATCAATCGGCTACTTGGCCACGGTGGCGCTCTTCACGGACTCGCCACTTAGGAAATACCCCCAATGATACTGCCTCTGCGGCTGCTCTGGGCTTAACGCCTTCTCGATTGCGAGATGGGCAACGTTTTCGACTACCCACTCAAAATTTTCCGGGCCAACGGAATGAACATCGGCGTCCGGCGCGGGATTGAGAAAGTCAATGGCGTACGGTATGCCGTCCTGCACTGCGAATTCTACGGTATTGAAATCGTAGCCCAAAGCTCTACAAAGCGTGAGAGCGTCCTCACAAACGCGATCGTG
This sequence comes from Acidobacteriaceae bacterium, assembly GCA_019243205.1. Classification (GTDB taxonomy): domain Bacteria; phylum Acidobacteriota; class Terriglobia; order Bryobacterales; family Bryobacteraceae; genus Bog-105. Next base: position 11,741 of record JAFAUR010000340.1, read on the forward strand.
AAGTTGCTTCGAACCGGCAGCGCTGTCTTTCACATATCGCAGGTGGTGCGGCTGGCGCGGGTCATACTTCATGACTCGGACTTTCTCCTGGCCGACGACGTAGCAACGGAAATAGTCGGTGAACTCGACAGCCGATTGCAATGTCATGCAGAGCGTGCCGGTCTGATCGTATGCCTGAAAGAACTCTTCGGGCGAATGGACTTTGAACACGTTTTTCCAGCCGCCACCGCTGTATGGTTTCAGGAACGCCGGGAATTCGATGTAGGCAAAAATTTCATCCCAGTTGAGGGGAAAGGTGAGGTTTCGCATCGATTGGACGCTGGTACCAGGCGGATGCACCTTATGCGGCAGCACGACTGTTTTCGGTACCGCGACTCCCAACTTGCTGGCCAGCGCATAATTGAAGAATTTGTCGTCGGCACTCCACCAGAAGGGGTTGTTGATGACGATGGTACCGGAAAGAACGGCATTCTTCAGATACGCCCGATAGAAATCGATGTCCTGGGAGATGCGGTCGATGATAACGCGGTACCCGGAGGGCTCCGCCATCTTTACGCCTCCGATTCTGATGTGTTCCGCAGTCAGGTCCGGAACGTTCTTGCTGTTGATTCGATCAACAAGCGCGTACGGGAACGTATTCTCCATCCCGTAGATGATTCCGATCTTCGGCATTTGCCCCCCACCCACATTGCAATCAGACCCGCGCGCGCCATGCGCCGCAAGTCAGAAAAATTTTACCGCCATGCGCTGCCACAGTGGCCAGTCATGGCGCTCTCCACCCGTCCAAACGTCAAGCCAGTGCGGGATTCCCTTCAAGCCCAGAATGTGAGCCATCCTGAAATTCTCACCCAGACAGATATCATGATCGCCCGCAGCCAGGATCAGTTTCATTTGCGCGTACCGCTCGAGGAACCAGGGGTCATTCTGGTTAGGGACATAATCAACCGGGTTGTTGAAATAAAAGTCCGTGTCGTAATAGCCGTTCATGAACGATTTCATGTCGAAAGAACCGCTCATGGCAATGCATGCCGAGACTGCGTCCGGATGGCGCAAGGCGAAATTCAGGGCGTGATAGGCACCCAGGCTGCACCCTGTTACTCCGATCTGGGGAGCCCAAGTCAGATTGTTGATCAGCGGTAAAACCTCGAAAATAATGTAGTTTTCGTAGGCGATATGCCGCATCACTCGGTCGTGGGGGTGGATGCTGCGGTTATACCAGCTCTCCGAATCTACGCTGTCGACGCAGAAGACTTGTATCTGGCCCGCTTCGATTCGTTGCCAAAAGGCGTGAATCATTCCGGAATTCTCATATTCGAAGAAGCGACCCTGCGACGTCGGGAAAACAAGCAGGGGAGAGCCGCCGTGCCCGTAAGCAAGCAGTTCCATGTGACGCCCCAATCGGTGGCTGTACCAGTTGTGATAGTCGCGGCGCATCAGAATGGCATCCGGAACGCAAGTATAAACAAACATCTTACTCGCAGCTTTCCCGTGCCCGGAGTCGTACCGGTCAGAAACGACGCACGACGGCTGAGTCCGGCCCCTCACTTGCACACGGCCCCCGCGTATATTCTTTTGCGAAGTGATTTCGGTCACGTTGCACAGTTCGCGGCGTTTACCACATCTAAACAAACGTCGACAGAATAGAAAGGATTGAGATGCTAACCGCTCTGGTAAACTGGCGAACATCACCGGTAGGAGCGGATCGTCGTCGCGTGGGAGCGGTCGACACGCATTCACTTGATTTGAAACGGAGAACCCTGTGTGTCCTGGCCAGCGTCCTCTTGTGTTTTCCGGCCGCAGGTGTCCTGAAGGCGGACGTGGATGACGACCAGGAAAACGCTACTTCATCTCAGATCCTCAGCAAATATCTCCAGGTAAGCCAAACCGAGGAAGATAGCCTTCGTGGTGCGTCCATGGAGGTAGAGATTAACGCTTCGATTCCCAAGCTGAAAGAAAATGGCAAATTGCACGCGTTGAGAAAAATTTCGAAGGTCGGTCAGATTACTTATCATGTGCTCGGGTTTCAAGGCGACAATACGGTCAAAAACCAAGTAATCGCCCGCTACCTCCAGGCCGAACAACAGGGCCAGGGAGACGGGACGCTGGCAATTACGGAGGCGAATTACAAATTCAAGTACAAAGGTGAGAAAGACACCACAGCCGGGCAATCTGTTTATGTGTTTTCTCTAAATCCTCGAAAGAAGAAGGTTGGACTCTTCAAGGGTGAAATGTGGCTGGATTCTCAGACCTGCCTCCCTGTGTTTGAAAAAGGCCGACTCGTCAAGAATCCCAGTATCTTCTTCAAGAAAGTGGACTTCGAGAGGGCCTTTGCCATCAGAAACGGAGTTCCGATTCCGTCCTATATGAACAGCACGATCGACACGCGGCTCATTGGCAAAGTTGAGATCAGCATCAATTACTCCAATTTCTCTGAAAATGGCGGAACCATCGACTCCACCACCAGTTCGGACCAGACGGCGACGGCCGCCCATTCCGGGGGGGACAGGTTCTAGCGCAGCCGGATGCAGGTGCCGTCTGCACAACCTGCCGTTATGCCCGTTCGCTAACCCCCGGTTGGTAAATCACTGTCGGACCAAGTAATCTAGAGGTTAGTCCTAAGAGAGTGCATGAGAACGCTTTTCCTTAACCCTCCATCTTTTGAGGGGTTTGATGGCGGGGCCGGGTCCCGCTGGCCTGCAGCGCGAGAAATAGAGTC
>JAFAUR010000372.1 GCA_019243205.1 Acidobacteriaceae bacterium
TCACCACGAATCTCGAGAACGTAAAGGCGAGTAGAAAGCTGAAGGCGCTCAGTATGAGAGCACCAACCAGCTGCCGTAGGGAGATCCGCAGTATCATCAGCCTGCATTCTCTCGGTGGTCGCCGTATTGTCAAAAAAAAAATCTTAAATAGCCGTTATCGAGGATCTTCGGAACTGTATAGCGCCCATCCTTGAATTCGTACTGGATCAAACTCGGTTTCCCATCTTTGATCTCATACACTGAAGGCGCTTCTTGCGGGTTCGCTTCGATATACGTAAAGCGGTCGTCGTGGTAGATCGCCGTCACATTAAATGGGCCTTTGCCGCCGCCGTCGAATTTGTAATCGTGTTTGATTGTGGATGGATATGAAGCCTGGAGTTCGGATCGTTCGCGCTCCAACTCCTTTTGCAGAGCAGCTTGCTGCCGCTGAAGCTCCTGTTGAGTTTCTTCCGCCGTTTTCTTGTAGGCTTCAACAGCATCGGCACTTACGAATCGCGGTTTATCCTTCATCGCCAATAGAGCGCTGGCGTCAGCAGGGTTTACGAACAATTTAAGATCCGCGTGGGCATTCGGAACCTCGGAGATTTCGGTAGCGATGAAACTGTAGACGTTCCCGCTGGCTGTGATCAGGTTGATATTGGTCCGGCTGCCCTGCTTGGCTGGTTTAATGTACGCCAGGTTCCCGGTCCAGTTGACAGGCCAGTACTCTTTATCGCCACACGTGACCTCCAGAATCGATTCCTCTTTCGGAAGCTCGATCAGTGTTGTGAAGCGGATCTCGGTAGAGATCGGCACAATGTCGGAGTCGTGGTACGGGACCGTACGGCTCGTCGTGTTTGGATCGCCGGCGACAATTTTTGGCTCAGCCGCGCTCCCATGCGTTGCCGTCCAGATCCAAGTCAAGGTCATTAATACTGCTGTTCGTTTCAAGTGCATTTCTCCTAACCAGCCATTGCGGCCAAAATTTCTAACCCTCGTTCCGTGCCGTGTTCGGAAATCGCGGCATCTCTGCGTTCGTTGTCGTAAGGCGAATTCGTGTATTCCCAGTAAGCGCGAGGGTCCAAGTTAACGTTCAATACCTTCGATCGCTGCTCAGTCTTTGCGAGAAACTGACGCTTCGGGACAAGCGAGCTAAACAGCTCGACCTCTCGTTCATTTAGGTGAAACATGCTCTGATACGCGACGTGATCGGCTCCAGGATTCGCCAGAAGGATCTTCATCGGGCAAATCTCGTTTACCAGTTCCAGAACTCCCGCATTCTGAAGATCCGCGGCCGATTGTGTAATGAGGCCGATTCCTCCGTTATGCTTGCGCCAGGTCTTGCCTGCGCTCACGAGGTACTGTCTGGCTGTGTCATTCGCGAGGAACCGCCAGACCTCATCTGCCCAGAGCTGCTTCGATGTGGACACGAGCACAGGATCGTAGACGATTTGGCTTATGCGCTGAAAAATGTAAAACAGAAGAGGACCAAGTACCTTCGGGTAAATTTCGTCCATTCCCTGGAAATCGAAGGTCTGAAAATGCGAGAAAGTAAGCGTGTCCTCGGCGTTATCAAAGATCGAGCCATACTGACCGCCGCGAATCCATGCGTGAAGATATGGACAGAGATGTGGCGGCAAGCCCATCGACAGGTTGCTCAGCGTCCGATGTTCAGCATCGAGGATGTAAATGCCTTCGATTGCCTCGAACAACTCACGTTCATCCCCGGCTGTGAGTTCGCAACCCGCGTTGCTCAGCAGCAGGGAGACAAACGAGAACAGAAATTGCAGATTCTCAGGAGAATTTGGCAGCACGAACGGATTGATTCGGAACGATTGCTGCCCGTCCAGCAATTGCATCCGCACGTAGGAACCCTGATGCTTTCGAGTGATCTGCCGATAGCTGCCTCCTAAGTCCAAGATGAAGGTGCGTGGGCTGTTCTTCTGGGAGTGATCGATGAGAAGGTTCGCCAAAACTGATTTGCCCGAACCTGGCGCTCCGAAAATGAGCGTGCCGAGCTTGTCACCTTCGTGCAGGTTGAAATAGTACGGCGTTTGATCGTTGGTTTCGAGCGCCACCAGGTGCTCGCTACGAAGGTGGCGGTTTACTTTCTCACCGAGGTGAGGCGCGTAGAGAAAAGAAAGGTCAGCATAATTGCCGCTGAGAAGCCATGTCTTCCGAACGTTG
>JAFAUR010000416.1 GCA_019243205.1 Acidobacteriaceae bacterium
GGCCTACATCTCTGGGCGTGAAAAGACCGTTTCACGCCGGATGCCGAGTCGACAGGCTGGCTAGGCCACCACGGAAGCCGATCCGTTACGAGATCGCGGTAGGAAGAATTGCATGATCAGCAGCGCAAGCAGATACATGCTCCCCGCAATCCAGAAAATCGGTGCGTAAGCGCCGTGGGAGATGTCGAGCCACTTACCGACGCTGATTTGCACAACCGAGCCGCCGAGCGCTCCACCGAAGCCGCCGAGACCGACAACAGATCCTACCGCAGTCCGCGGGAAATTGTCAGAGGCGACCGTGAACAGGTTCGCCGACCAGCCCTGGTGAGCTGCCGCGGCGATTGCCACCAGAGCGACAGCCAGCCACAGGTTGCCGCCGGCGGAGGGGACGAAGACAACTACGGTTACGCACAACGCGCAAATCAACATCGCCGTTTTGCGAGCTTTTCCAACTTCCCAGCCATGACGGAGCAGCGATGACGAGAGCCAACCGCCTGCAACAGAACCGACCGCCGAAACGGCGTAAACGGCAATCAGTGGAGCTCCCAGGTGCTGCAGATTTAAGTTGTATTTCCTGCTGAGAAATCCCGGTAGCCACGTAAGATAGAACCACCATACCGGGTCGGTTAAAAACTTTCCGATGATGAACGCCCAAGCCGCTTTCTTGCGCAGTAAGTCGCGATACGGAACGGCCTTCGTTAGGGGCTCTTCGTGGTCGGAGCGGATCAATGCGAGTTCTTCGCGTGAGAGGCGAGGATGCTCTTCGGGTTCGCGATAAACCAACAGCCAAAGAATCACCCACGATGCACTCAATGTACCCGTGAAGATAAACGCGGCGTGCCATCCGAATTTCGTCGCCACAAACGGGACGAACAATGGTCCCAAAACGGGGCCGAGATTCGAGCCGCTGTTAAAGATACCGGTTGCGAGGGCCCGTTCGCGCTTAGGAAACCAGTCTGCGACGGCCTTGATGCAGGCAGGGAAATTCGCAGCTTCACCAAGGCCCAGACCGAGCCGAGCAAGTGAGAACTGTCCCGCCGTGCGCGCAAGGGCATGGGCCATCGATGACAAGCTCCACAGGGAGGCTGCCAGCGAGTAACCCACGCGCAGTCCGAGCCGGTCCATGACTCGCCCCGCAAGCGGGATCATGATTGCGTAGCCTGCCTGAAAGATCGAATTGATTGTCCCGTATGCGGTGTTGCTCCAGTGGAGATCCCGGGAAATCACCGGCTCCAGGATGCTCAGGACCATACGGTCCATATAGTTGACCGTAGTGGCGTAGAACAACAGGCCGCAGATGTACCAGCGAAAGTTTTGTATGACTCGCGATTGCTGAGCCGTCTGCTGCTTAAGCGGCACTGACGAGCCCACGGCCGTCCCTCAAGTTCACCCAGCGTTCGAAATTAGTGCGGAACAGGAGCTTGATGTCGTCGCGGATATCTTCCCGCGTAACCGCCCGACCATCTTCGGCGAGAAGTGTATACGTGTTCGTGAAAATCGGTCCCATGGTGCGGCGGGTGTTCCTCCACTTATAGATCACCTGCTCCAGCACTCGAGCATCGGAATGCTGCGGGATGAAGCTTGCTCCGAGCATCTCGATCCGCTCACGCGTAATTTCCTCAACAATCGAAGGCTGATTCAGGAACCACCAGCACCCGAAGGGCATGAGGTTCGCAAACTTGCGAGCGTAGACGCAGAACTCGTGCTGATTCTCGCGGCTCAGGATACTTGCAAGGAAGCGAACTTTCGGAAACTCGACCAGAATGTGCTCAAGCGCTCGCAAATTCGCCTTGCCAACAGCGTCACCGGCTAATTTGATCGCGGGGTTCACCTGATAGCGAGGCCCGATCATGAGCGAAAGCGGAATATTGTGTTCGCCACACGAAGGGATGACGGCTTCCTTGAGCAACCGTCCACGCAAGCTGTCTTCCGGATACTGGAAAGTATCGGGAAGCGAGCATGCCATGTAGACCGGATTCATGCGCTTCACCCAATCGGACAGGAAACGGCGCACTTCCGTGATGGACTGGCCTCCGAGTTGCGCCTCCACGTTGTAACCCTTGCCCTGCAGCACCTGCCAGTGTTCCGGCCATTTGTTGAGAATACGATCCAGGCGAAGCACAGCATGAAATTGATCGTTGGGCTCAGCGCCATGCTCCCATAGAGGCGCTTCTTCCGGGTCGAGAGGATCGTTCGTCATTACGGCTTCGCTAATACCTGCAAGTTCGAAAACGCGACGAATGTGAGAACTCACTTCCTGTTTGCCGAAGAATTCTCTCGCTTGCGTGAGATCTTTCGCCGACGGGTCCAGACCGAAGGCCTTCAGGACGGCAACAACGCCACGGGTCGATTCGGAAATCGGCCGGTTCTGGATGAACAGTGTCTGCCAGATCAGGTCGGCCTGGCCTTGCTTGGTGAGTTTCCAATACTCGTCAGGCGTGACTTTCGCGAAGCGGAATAACTCGGCTTCGAGGTAATGGTAGGTCAGGAGCTCATCGATACCCCAGAGCCCGAGTTTGCCGAGCGAAGGCATGAACAGGTGGGTGTGGATGTCGATAAAGGGAGTTCGCTGCAGCTCTTCGTCAACGGCGATACGGATCTGTTCGGACGTCAGCGGGGACGAGGAATTGCGCGTGGAAGCGGGGGCTTCAGAGGTAATGGATGGCATGGGAACTCATCCCCTACGTTAGGTAGCTCCAGGCACAGTGTCAACCGAGATTTGCTAAATGCGCGATTCAGATTTTTGAAGACGTGTGTTCAGATATGGAGTGACCAGTGCAGGCGAACAGAGACGGGTCACCGACCTTTGCCGTAGAGGTGCGAGACCTCGTAAAAACATATCGCGGTGGAGTCCGCGCCCTTGCCGGATTGAACCTCTCGGTTCGGAGCGGCTCCGTTTTCGCACTGCTGGGCCCCAACGGCGCCGGCAAGTCGACCACCATCAAGATTCTTAATACGTTGTCTTTGCCTGATTCCGGACAAGCTCGGATCGGGGGATTCGATGTATTGACGCAAGCGCAGGATGTACGCCGCATCATCGGGTGCGTGGCGCAGATGTCCGGCGTCGATGTAGAGTCGACCGGGCGCGAAAACCTCACGCTCCAGGGCCAGCTCCACGGACTCGGAGGACCGGAGCTAAAGCGCCGCGTCGATACCTTGTTACAACGGATGTCGCTCGCGCAGGCGGCTGACCGGCTCGCGCGCACCTATTCAGGCGGCATGCAGAGGAAGCTCGACATCGCGATGGGCCTCATTAATCAGCCCAAAGTGCTGTTTCTGGATGAACCAACTACGGGGCTCGACCCCGAAGCGAGAGCCGATCTTTGGAATGAGATCGCGCTCCTGTCTAAAGAAGGCTTAACGGTCCTCCTGACGACACATTACCTGGAGGAAGCCGATCGCTTGGCCGAGATAGTGGCCATTATGGATCGGGGTAAGAAAGTCGCAGAGGGAACGCCCGAAGCACTGAAAGCGGAACTACAGGGGGATGCCATACAGGTAGATTTGCTGGCCTTGGCTAGCCACGATCAGATCCGTACGACTCTCAGCGAAGTTCCCGGCTTGGGTGAGCTCCAGGTAACCGGAAATTCTCTTCACGTGCGAGCCGAGCATGGCGCCAGCGCAGTTCCGGCCGTTCTACTGGCCCTGGAGTCGCAAGGACTGCGAGTGGCGTCGGTAAAAGTCTCCCGCCCGTCACTCGACGACGTGTACCTCCACCACACCGGGCGTACGTTCGCGCAAGCCGAGGGCCAGAGCTGATGTTTCTGGCCCAGACCTGGTACATGACTACCCGGCTCATCCGGCGTCTCATCCGGCAGCCCTGGTATGTGGCG
>JAFAUR010000432.1 GCA_019243205.1 Acidobacteriaceae bacterium
CCAACGCCGGAGTGGGAATTGTGCTTGTCACACATCACCTCGAAGACATCATTCCCGAGATCGACCGTGTAATCCTCCTGCGGCAGGGTCGGGTACACGCGGAGGGGCCCAAAGGCCAGATCCTGACGGCACCGAACCTCGCCTCACTCTTCGGAACCGAACTGGACGTCTTCCAACGCGATGGCTTCTACCACGCCTGGTAAGGCGACTGCTGCTACTACATCCAGGGTAAGTGCTTGACACCGAAAGAAAATCTCCCTTAGCGCGATCCAGTTCAGCGCCCCGAAAGCTCCATACAACCCCCAATCCGCGCTATTCGCTTCCTTTTGGTTATCAGACACTTAGCCCGACCCCTATACTCGTGTATTCCGGGGCGGCTGTCGCCGGACCGACTTGGAGGGAGCCAAGAAGTTTCAGATCAATCGATGCCCAAACCAATAAAGTATTTTGAGAAGGCGGTCACTGTAGGCGCAAATGCCGCCTGGACCATCTTCGACAGGTTAAATCAGATCAATCAGAACGAGTCGTTTACGCCGAAGTGGTCGGAGAAGCCCCTTCTGAAGAGCTACCAGAAGACGAAACCGCCGCTTGGATGGCCGCGCGAGACAGATTCGCTTTGTCCCAAATGCATTCCGGAAATCCGGCAGCGGATCGTTGACGGTGAAGTCGATTACAAGATCCTTCTGAACGAGCCTGTCGGTGAGATTAAGGCGCAGATCGTCGAGCGCGATGGCCAGATCGTCATGGTGAAGGAGTGTCCGAAACACGGCCGCTTCGAGGACGTGATGTCAATCGATCCTGCCTTTTCGAAGCACCTCGAAGATGTTTTCCCGGGACGCGACATTCGTGCCCATAACGACGCGACTCTCCACAATCACGGAACCAGCACGATTACACACGGACGGGGATCGGTGCTCACCATCGACCTGACGAATCGCTGCAACATGATGTGCGATCCGTGCTTCATGGACGCCAACCAGGTTGGATTCGTGCACGAGCTCAGCTGGGAAGACATCAAGACGCTGCTTGATAATGCGATCTCAATCAAGCCGCGGCGTCAGATGTCCGTTCAGTTCTCAGGCGGTGAACCGACGCTTTCGCCCTACTTCCTGGATGCAATCCGTTACGCCCGCAAGGTCGGCTACAACAGCGTCCAGGCGGCGACGAACGGTATCGAATTTGCCAAGCGCCCTGATTTCTGCAAAGAAGCGGCGGAAGCGGGTCTCCGTTACGCCTATCTGCAATTCGACGGAATCGGTAACGCGGCGAATTCCCATCGCGCAGTGGGCAACCTGTTTGATGTCAAGCTGCGGGCCATTGAAAACCTCTGGTCAAACGGCGTCGACATCGTCCCGGTAATCACGATCATCAACGGCGTGAATAACGAGCAGGTGGGGCACGTTGTTCAGTTCGCGCTCGACAACCCGAAGAAAATTCCGTTCCTCTCGTTCCAGCCTGTCTCATTCACGGGACGCGACGAAGCTGTCACGGAGGAACGTCGCAAAGCGCAGCGTTATACGCTCTCCCATCTGGCGCACGACGTGAAAAGCCAGACCGGTATCGGTGAGCCGGTGCGGGACTGGTTCCCGATCAGCTTCATGAGCACGTTTTCGGACTTCGCCGACCTGGTGCATGGGCCGAATGCCGATTGGGGCCAGCTGAGCTGTGGGTGTCACCCGAACTGCGGCATCGGCATGGCGGTGATGTGCGACAAGGAAACGAAAGAAGCGGTTCCAGTAACGGCGTTCTTGCATGCCGACCAGCTTGCGAAAGACGTGGCGCGCATCAACGACGCTGCACGCGGACGCTTTCTTTCCGCCGTAGGCGTTACACTTTCTCTGCTTCGAAACTACAACCCATTCAAAGCTCCCACTCACTTCAAGCTGACCGACCTGGTTGCCAAGTTCGACAAATGTTTCGGTATGTCGAAGAGGGCGCAGTATGGCGGTTACGGTAAAGTGACGGGCGACCGCACGATGGCAGACATCGAGAAGCGCCGCGGCGACCGCTGGAACTTCCTCTTCATCGCCGGCATGTGGTTCCAGGATCTCTTCAACTACGATTTCCGTCGCACTGAACAGTGCATTATTCCGTACGCGACCCAGGAAGGCGAAATTTCGTTCTGCGCTTATAACACCGGTGTGGGCTGGCGCAACATTATCGAGAAGATGCACATGACGGCAACCCTAACAAAGTGGTACGAGGAGAAGGGTCGTCACGAGATCTTTGCCGGCAATAAGCACGTACCCCTTTCCAGCAAGGAACACAACCTGGTGTTGGTAGAGGAGCACGTCAAGGCCGACCGCCAGCACGACCTAGAGCTAAAAGGTATCGCAAAGACCGCGCGTGAAGAGAAGATGCGAGCGCGCGACGCAGCGTTGAAAGAGAAACTCGAAAACGAAAAGATGATGCGCCTCTACAAGGAGCACGTGCTGGGCGAGAAGAAGCAGGATGGATTCGTTCCGCTGGACGGGTTGCTTTCTTCGGCGAATACGCCTGCAGCTCCGGCTAGTGAGAAGCGCGAAGAAGTTGGGGCGATGGGAGACTGAAGGTCTCTGTTTTGATCTGATTCACTGATCCCGCCGGGTTCTACCCGGCGGGTTTTTTATTGATCTGAACCACATCGCCGCGGTCCGGTGCGACAATGACGCATGACTCTCGAACTTTCGCGCCGTCTGGCAGAGACGATGGATCGGGAATTGCCAAATTTGCGCGAGTTGACGGAGGAACAGGCTTCGCTCGAGCGAGCTCCGGGCAAATGGAGCCCGAAGGAGGAACTGGGCCACCTGATCGACTCGGCCGCGAACAACCACATACGATCTGTGCGGGGGGCACTCGAGCCTCGGGTACAGGGGCCTGGTTATGCACAGGATGAGTGGGTCAGGCTTCACGGCTACGGCGCGATGACCTGGGATGCGATCCTCGATTTTTGGCTCGCGTACAATCGGTTTCTTGTGCGATTGGTGGAGAGGATCCCGGACGAGCGCCTTGCGTCAGAATACTCCGTCGCGAGCAATCCTCCAGTCACGCTCGAATTTCTGATTGACGATTACATCTTACACATGCAGCATCACATCGACCAGCTTCTGAGGCGCGCCATCATCACACGCTATCCTCGCGTATGATTCATTCGTAGCGCAAAGCGAGAATCGGGTCGATACGGCTGGCGCGCCCCGCGGGAACCAATCCGGCAGCCGTTGCGACGACAATGAGTGCGAGCAGGCTAATGGCCGCGGTCCACGGGTCGGCCGGTTTGATTCCGTATAGTTGGGCGGCGATAAACCGGGCTAAGCCGAGGGCGGCTGGAACGCCAACGGCCAAGCCGATAAGCAGAAGCACCAGAACCTCTTGCATGACCAACCAAATGACGGAACCTCGATTCGCGCCGAGCGCCATTCGTAAACCGACCTCCTTGGTTCGGCGTGCGACCACGAACGCCATAACCCCGTAAAGACCGATTGCGCCGAGCAGCGTTGCGAGCAGGCCGAAACCTGCAGACAACAGAGCAACCAAGCGTTCGGTCAGCAGCGTTTCATCCAGTTGCTTGCCGAGCGTTTTCATCTCGTATATGGGCATAGTGGCGTCGAGCTTCTTGAGCTGTTGTTTTACGGCTGTATACAGAAGGTTGGAGGCAAGCGCGCCGCGCACATAGAACGCGGCGCTGTTGTTGCCCCAGTTCGGGATGAAGACCTGGCGGTGCACGCCTTCGCGCGGACCTTCGAAAAGCGAGTCGCCTACGACTCCGACAATCTCTATATTGAATTTGGTCCCCGGACCGGCGCCGCGCCCAATATGACGCCCGAGGGCGCTTCCGTTTCCAAAGAAGTGACGGGCAAAGTGTTCGTTAACAATCGCGACGGTGGATTTATCCTTGATGTCACGGCGATCGAAATCACGACCCGCGATGATGGGGATGCCCATGGTTTGAAAGTACCCGGGTGAGAGAGCGTTCATGAAGGCCTGCATATCTTCACCGTCCTTCGCCTGATGGCCTTCGACGGAAGTTGTGCTGTCCCATTCATCGCCACTCAGGAGGGGCTCAGCTGCGAGGGCCGCTGCTTTCACACCGGGTATCGCGCGGATGTTCTCCAGAACCTCGTCATAAAAGTGAACGGTCCGGGTTGCATCGTATCCATTCAACGCCGGAGAGACCTGAAAGGTAATTAGGTTGTCCGGATCGCGAAAGCCTGTGGGCGTCGCTTTCAGATTCTGCAGACTTTTCACGAACAGGCCGGCGCCGAACAGCAGAAGGAAACTCAGGGCTACCTGAAATGCGACGAGCCCTTTCCGTAAGTACAGCGAGCCTCCCGGCGCTGCGATCGACCCCGCCGCGTCCTTCAAAACGTTCCAGAGCTCGAACTGACCGGCGCGAATTCCGGGCAACAAGCCGAAGATGAGGCTGGTGAGAACTGTCAGACCGATGGTGAACAGGAGGATCCGAGCATCCGGCGTGGGGCGTATGAGCAGGGCGTTCCCTTCCGCGGGCATCAGCGCGAGCAAGCCCTTCGTCATGAGAATCGCAAGGCAAATTCCCAGCGTCCCTCCCACCACCGAAAGCACCAGACTTTCAACCAGGAGTTGGCGTAACAATTGTGGTCGTGAGGCGCCGATAGAAATCCGCACCGCGATTTCACGCTGTCTGGCGAATGCGCGCGCGATAAGAAGGTTGGCAACGTTGGCGCAAGCGATCAAAAGGACCAGACCGACCATGCACATCAAAACTATCAGCGCGGTCGAGAAACTGTTTCGAAGTTGCGAATAGCCCTCCGCTGCTTTTTGAAGCTGAATCGTCCCGCTGAGGAATTGTTGTCTTTGAAACTTGCTCCAGTCCTTAGCGGCGGGAAGTGTAGTCTCGTATTCTCGAATCTGGTGAAACAGCACTTGCAGGCTCGCCTGCGCGGAACTGATGGTGTAACCAGGCTTTAAGCGACCGAACATTTGGACCCAGCGGGTTCGGCGGTCATCCATCTTGAACCAGAACCACTCAGGAACAATCAAGGGTTCCATCAGGATGGGCACGCGGATTTGCGGAGCACGCGCGGGGTCGAGTCCAACGAAATTTGCGGCGGACACGCCAACTACCGTCAGCGGATAGTTATTGACGAGGATCTTCTTGCCGACCACCGTGGGGTCCCGATTGAACCGATTCACCCAGTAGTCATAAGCCAGAACGACGACGGGATGGCCCATGTACGTGCGGTCGTCCGTCTCTGAGTTGAAGACGCGGCCGATAGCAGGCTGCACGCCGAGCATCGTAAAGTAGTTTCCCGAGACCAGCTCGGCTTGGACGCGCTCCGTATGATCTTGCACATTGACCGAAGCTGACACGAGACGACGACAGACGACCTCCGAGAGCGGCGCAGCTTTCTTTTGGAAATCCTGATAGATGGGATACGAGTTCATGCGGTCACCCATGTTGCTGCCGTTGTGAGCTCCGCGCTGATAGAGCATGACGAGTTGCCCCGGATTTTTCACCGGCAGATTGCGCAGCATGAGCTGATCCATGATGGTGAAAATAGCCGTGTTAGCGCCGATTCCGAGCGCCAGCGACAGGATGGCAATGGCCGCAAAAACCGGATTGCGAGCGATGCCGCGCAAGGCGTACCGCAGATCGAGCCAGAGGTTCGTCATATGAGACCTATACCGACGTGACGATCGTTAGTTACGCAGATTGTTGCGCGATAGTTCCGAAATTAGCGCCCGGCGGAGACGGATTCGACTGTGGGCGGAGTGACCCCGAGCTGCTGGAAGAGAGCATGCCGGTCGAAGTAGACCCGTTCCTCTATGATTTGGCTGTTCTGGACACGGCTCACGCCTGCGCCGGAAATGTTGATGCGCCTACCGGTAGCGGGAATACCTTGGAAGACACCGGTATGCGTGCCCGTGCAGGTCCACTCGATGGCGATTTGATCTCCTGAAACAATCCGGTTATCGATTTCAAGCTTAAAATCGGGAAAACCCGTACGCACTTCCGCGATGTACTGCCCAATCTGTTGCGGACCGCGCAGGGCCTGCGGGAGATTCGGATCGCTTCGCTCCGCGCCTTCCCGGTAAAGTTGTGTCAGCGGCTCGTGATTACCTGAATTCCAGAGCTCAACCAACAGATCAAGCGTCGCCTCGATATTCTCTGCCATGACAACCTCCAATCGTGATCATTCGGGCGCATTCACACTGACTTTGCTGATACCTGCTTTATGCTGCTTGCCGTCGTCGTCAAGCAGATAAAGCGTGTGCTTCGAAATGGCGTATTTGACTTTCTCACCGACCGTAACGTTTGCCGGCTTCGACCAGGGAAAGAGTAACCGCTCGCGGGCGACGTAGGTTTTGTTATCGCCGCGAATCGTGTAGACCTGGAAGTTGTCGTAATCCTGGGTCGTGGTTGAAGTTGTGGTCTGCGAGTAATCGGTTTTGTTTCCCTTGTCCTTGGCAGTACCTTCGGTATTGCTTGTTTTCGTGGACCCTTGAGGTACCTGCTGCTTCTCGGTCTCGAGCAGCGTACCGGGCTGCCAGTTACGCGAGGTGTCGGCTGAAAATGCCCCGACTGCGAGGAGGCAAATGGTGGAAGCCACCCGAACGGTTCGAGAGAGAATTTGAATCATTGTACGGCTCGGCAAGACGTTCAAATATTCTATATGTTTTTGCCGGGGTCGTGCAGATTTTTCTGGATCGAAGGCTTTTTGCCGATCACGCAGATCCAGCCTTTTCCTTCCTGCATAGAGACCTGTACCTCCAAATAGCCGGTCGCGGTGAGTAGCTGTCGATGTTCCTCTACAGTGAGGAGCTTCATACCTGACGATGGCAG
>JAFAUR010000463.1 GCA_019243205.1 Acidobacteriaceae bacterium
AGCGAAGCTGTGCTTACCTTTCACCAGGCTGAAATCGTCGCTTGCGTTGTACTGGTTGCGAATGAATTGAGCCGGATCCGTTTGTGTGGGACTGAAGTAGCCCGAGACTTGAATTCCCTCGATGGTTTTCGCGGTCGGCGGCTGCCAGATATTGACGCCGAGATCGGTCAGACCGATGCTGCCGACCGCCGGACCGCGATTCGAGGTTTCGCGCGAATAGCTGAGCCGAAAATCATTGACGGCAGACGGACCAAAGATATGCGTTTCGCCGAGTAGCGCGTTCTGGGCAATGATATTTGCGAAATTCTGAAAGCTCAAGTAATTCGCGGGATCGAGAAATCCCTGGTTAGTGAAACTGTCGTAAAAGTAGCGAAGGGAAAGGCGGTCGTTTTCGGAGAAAGAGTGATCGCCGCGAGCAACGTACTCGCTGAAATCCTGCACGATCGGTTGTGAATAAAAGATCTGGCCGTTGCCGCCCGCCTGCGGAAGGTATTTCAGGAAATTGAGTGCCGCCGGATCCAATTGACTGGGTTGCAGGATGTTACCGGGGATGGCATTAGCATTCCTGTCATTGATCTGGACACGTTTGTGGAACGGATTGGCAGGGTCGTTTGCACTCAATAGGGCGGAGAAATTGCCAGTACGTTCGGGCGCAGTGGGAACGAAGGCGCTGGTCGTGTTGCCCACATTGCGGATCTTGGTTCCCTGGTAGCCGAAGAAGAAAAACGTCTTATCTTTGCCGTGATAGAGCTTTGGAATAACTACCGGCCCGCCGATGGTGCCGCCGTACTGATTGCGCTTCAACTGGTCACGTTGCGACGCGAAGAAATTGCGAGCGTTGAAGATGTAATTGCGATTGAACTCGAACAGATCGCCGTGCAGATCATTCGTTCCTGATTTCGTAACGATATTGACCACCCCGCCCGCATTGCCTCCATACTGCGCACCGTAGTCGCTAGTCTGAACGCTGAATTCCTGAAGCGCATCGGGGAACGGGAACGGCTGATTGGAGTTAGTGTAGATGTCGTTGTTGTTGGCTCCGTCCAGCCGGAAACTGACCTGATTTTGTCGAGCGCCGTTTGTAGAAACAGTGACTACGGTCGGGAATGTTTTCGTGTTGCCCTGATCCACGTCGTTGGCGGGAGCCGGCATCGCACCCGCTACGACCAAAAGCAGCGAGGCGGCGTTCCGGCCATTCAGAGGGAGATCGACAACTCGGCGCTGCTCGACCACCTCACTAAGAGTGGAGGTCGACGTGTTAACTTGCGGAGCTTCGCCGCTAACGGAAACAGCTTGAGAAGCTGCGCCGACACTCAGGCTCACGCTGACCGTTGCGGTCTGGTCCGCGAGGAGTTTCACGTTGTTTTGCTCGGACGGGGAGAACCCGCCGGCCGATATCTTGAGGTTATACGTTGAAGGCCGCAGCGTCGGGACAACGAAGTATCCCTGGTCATTGGTCATCTCCTGACGGGTTAGGCCGGTGGCCGGATCCGTAACAGTAACAGTCGCGCCCGGAACTACTCCGCCGGACGGATCGGTGATGGTCCCTACGATCGTGCCAAATCCCTGGCCGTAGGCGCAGAACGTCGAAAAGAACAGAAGCGCCACTAGCGAGAGTACGAGTCTTCCGAAATACGTGAAAGCCGCACAATCCGTGAGTTTTGCCTGAAGCACGAGACCTCCCTAAGAGAAGCTGGATCGCTCGGTTAGCCACTTTAGTAGGAGTCCCGAACTAAACCGTTCAATTTAGAAATTAGATCTGAGAAATCGGGGAGGAGTTTCGCTTCAGGAACGATGGCCGATGCGAACCGGCGAGCCCGCAGCACTGTTCGGGCTCGCCGGGAGTTTTGCACCAGCGGAGCTGCTTGAACCTTAATGAGGGTTTACACGGCCGCCGGCATGCACGGTCGGAGCGGCAAGGGCACTCGCGGCCCCGCTCGAGACGCTATCCATTTCGGAAATCGCGATGATTCCATCTAATGGCGATGTGAAGGCGATCAGCCTATCCAGCAATCCGAATGCGTTAGGTGTGCCGAGACCTGTCGTAGGATCCCAGCCCGGGCCCGCGTTGTAGCCAATGATCCCATTGAAACTGTTGTTGCCGGTCGTGATGTCGTGGTATGAAGCGTCCCTGAGGGATAAATCATTTGCGATGAGATACAGAGCGTTGCTGATGAAACCGAGGGCGTACCCGGCTCGCTGGTCGGTGATGGCGATCAAAGCCGCCCATTGTGGTGAACCTGCGCTAGTTCCGCCAAAGATATAAATGCTACCGACCTGGGCTGGGTCTCCCTGGCTCCAGGCAGTTAACACACCTCCGTTAACATCGCCGTTGTAGGCGACATCCGGGACTCCACGCGAAAACTGCAATTGACTAGACGACTGGTAAATCGGCCTGTAGTAAAGAACGCTATAGCCGCCACCCGAGGCGCCATACTGGTCGTTCCAGACTGTCTCTCCCTGGTAGGTTCCGTCGAGCGCTGCAGACAGCTTAGTGCCACCAACTCCTACAACGAGCGGGTCGACGGCGGGAGTGGAGACTCCTTTTACAAGAGAGTTGCCGTCGCAACTGGGTTGGGCGGCGCCGTTGTCGCCGGACGATGCCAAGATTGTCATGCTTTTCAGCGTTGCCTCGATGAAGAGTTGGTGTTGCTGGGTCGCGAGGCCGGGGTCCATGCAGGTTTCCAGTTCGCCGAAGCTCTGGGAGATCACATCACCGAGCCGATTGTCTATCGCATACTTAGTGGCGCTTAAGATGTCGGAGTCCTGATCAGACTTGGCCAGTACAAGTACGATGTTCGCGCCTGGTGCGATGGCATGCGCCCATTCGACATCGAGCGAGATCTCACCTGACCACCCGACGTCATCCGCGTTATTCGGGTCGAAGGGAGTCAAGCCATCCGGAGCGATCTGCGTGAACGTGGGAAGCGCGGGGTTGACTGGACCGCCCGGCAGGTTGATCCCTGGAACACCAAAAGTCGATATGAAAACCTGCAGATCCTGAAGAAGAGTCGGACTTTGGAAGGCGTCGATAATGACGATCGTTTTGCCCGCGCCAGTAGAGCCCTGATCCAGCAAGGGCTGAATGTTGTAGGCTGCCAGGATTTGGGAAGGAGTGTAACATCCGACCCGCGCTGTCGGCAGTTGACAGGAAAACAGGGCCCCGGGAACCTCAACGGGATCGGCTTTCGGCCCAAGTATAAACTGCGGCGATATTCTGTGAGTTCTAGCTGCGTCCGCCCCCTGTAATTGAGGGAGGGCCGCCAAAAGCAGTGTGCCCACTGTGATGAAACGCATCGTATTTCTCCTTAGTGGATTTCAACTAGCGCGCGAGGGTTTGAGTATACACTAACCGTGGCATTCGCGACGTCGGGGGTTTTTAAAGTCCGCGAAGGTACGGAGGTTACCTGGGAAATGTAGCGGTAGCAACGGTTTTCGCGGGATTGAACTCTAGATACTGGAGGAAGGTGAAGGTGAAGAGGATTCTTTCAGCCGTTTGCTTTACGGTTTTATCGTGTAGTCCCATGTTTGCTCAGAAGAAGAGCGCCAAGGCGGCCGAGCCGATGACCGACCAACAGTTCGTCGACTTTGCGGCGCAGACAGACATGATGGAGGCTCACCTGGGGCAGCTCGCAAGCTCGAATGCTTCCGCGCAGGGCGTAAAAGATTATGCCCAGATGCTGGTGACGGATCACACCAGCGACTACAAGCAGCTCGGAACCATTGCTGCGAAAGCGAATCTGGTCGTCCCGAAAGGACTCGACGCGGCGCACGACAAGATGGCTGCCCCGTTCGACAAACTGAAGGGCGCGGCTTTTGACCATCGCTACATTCAGGAGATGATCGCCGGACATACCAAGGCCATCGGCGTGTACACCAAAGAAGCTGCGGACGCCCAGAACGCCGATCTCAAGGCATATGCCAATCAGACTCTGCCGACGCTTCGGAAGCACTTAGACGGGGCGAAGGATCTGGTCAAGGGCAAGGGTGCTGCATCTAATAAGATGTAGCGGGGTCGTTGGCTGGCGCTGCCGCGCATTGGACAAAACCGACGCGGGAGGAGTCGCGCACGAGGGAAATTAACAGTATAATAGCGTAGGAGTTTCCCCGCGATTGAATGTCCGAGAAGCCGTGCGTCTTTTCACGCACATACAACTGCTTCCCATCCTTGAAAACGGCGAAGAAACAACTCTGATAGGTGGCCAGGCGGTGATGGAGGGCGTGATGATGCGCTCTCCACACAGCTATTGCGTTGCGGTCCGAAAACCGGACGGCTCCATCGTCACGGAAGAAAGTCCTCTGCCGCGACTTTCGGAACGATATCCGATTTTGAAATGGCCCGTGTTTCGCGGGTTAGGGACGCTGGGTGGCGCGATGGCGCTGGGCATGAAGGCATTGAAGTTCTCGGCCGATTGCGCACTCGGCAAGTCGGGTCAGGAGTCACCCGCAAAGCCAGGCACGGGCGGAATGGTGCTGCAGATCGCTACTTCCGTGCTGTTCATGATCGCGCTATACAAGTTTGTCCCTCTCTACCTGGCGACACAGCTCGGCAAGCACTTTGAACCGCTTAGCGGACGTTTTGCGATCAACATGGTCGACGGTACGATCCGTATCGCGTTGTTCCTCGGCTTCATGTTCCTTCTGTCGCGCATGAAGGAAATGAAGCGATTGTTTGAATATCATGGCGCGGAACACCGGGTGGTTTTCAACTTCGAATCTGGGCAGCCGGTCACGGTAGAGAATGCACAGCGGTTCGTGACCTGGCATCCACGCTGTGGAACCAGCTTTCTGGTGGTTGTGCTGATCGTAGCGATGGCGTGCTACGCCTTCCTGCCGATTGATAATTTCTGGGCCAAATTTGCGGCCCGTATCGCGCTGCTACCGGTTATTGTCGGCATCAGTTACGAGATCATTCGTTTTGCGGCGAAGCGCCGCGGCGGACTTTTGTCGATTCTCACGACTCCCGGGCTCTGGTTGCAACGGGTTACCACCCAACCACCTTCCAATGAGCAGACCGAGGTAGCCATCTGCGCTCTCGAACGGGCGATGGAGCTGGAACGGCAGCAAGGCGGAGTCCTGGTTATCGCCTAGGCGCAAATCGGGGTTAGAAACAAACTCGGACGATACGTATGCAATATGAGGAGCGGCTGGAAGAAGCCGAAAAACGCTTTAGCGAGTTGACGGCTCGCATGGCCGATCCGGAAGTCATCAACGATCCCGAGCAATACCGGGCAACCGCGAAAGCACACAGCGAACTTACAGAGCTAGTTAGCAAGTATCGCGACTGGAAGCGCGCCACGCGCGAGTTGGCTGACGCGCGTTCGATGCTCGCAGAGACTGACCCGGACCTCCGGCAAATGGCTGAACTCGAAGTGGTACGGCTGGAACCCGAAGTCGAGGCCATCGAACAGGATTTGCGCGTACTTTTGCTGCCCAAGGATCCGAACGACGAAAAGAACGTCATCCTGGAAATCCGCAAGGGCGCAGGCGGAGACGAAGCTTCGCTGTTCGCTGCCGAGGTGTTCCGGATGTATACGCGGTATGCCGAAGAGCAGGGCTGGAAAGTTGAGATTACGTCACTCAGCGAGTCGTCAGTCGGCGGTCTGAACGAGGTAATCGCCATGATCAGCGGCAACAAGGTCTACAGCCGCATGAAGTACGAGAGCGGCGTTCATCGCGTGCAACGCGTCCCGGCAACCGAAACCCAGGGGCGTGTCCACACTTCCACCATCACGGTGGTCGTTATGCCGGAAGCCGATGAAGTGGACGTGCAGATCGACGCCAAGGACATTCGCATCGACACGTTCTGTTCGTCGGGTCCCGGCGGGCAATCGGTAAATACGACTTACTCCGCGGTGCGCATTACACATCTTCCGACGAACACGGTCGTTTCCTGCCAAGACGAGAAGTCGCAGATTAAGAATCGTGCAAAAGCCATGCAGGTGCTGCGATCGCGGCTGTACCAGATGGAAATGGAAAAGCAGCTTGCCGCGATTGGCGCCGAGCGAAAAAGCATGGTGGGCACCGGCGACAGAAGCGAGAAGATCCGAACTTACAACTTCCCGCAGAACCGGCTAACGGATCATCGCATTGGTCTGACGCTGCACCAGCTCGACCTGATCATCGAAGGACGGCTGCAGCCTGTAATCGACGCGGTGATCAGCTACTACCAGTCGGAACGGTTGCGCGATGAGGGTCAGGCAGCGTAGTCCGCTGGCGTGGAGTTGAAGACTGCCCTCAACCAGGGCGCCGAAATCCTTGAGAAAGCCTCCATCCCGGTTCCGCGCCTGACTGCGGAAGTCCTCCTCTGCCACGCTCTTCAACGCGATCGCGCCTTCCTATACGCACATAGCGACGACGAGTTAACGGAACTCGCCTGGATTCACTACGGCCGCTATCTAAATGAACGCCTAAAGGGCAAGCCGACCCAATACATCACACATCGCCAGGAATTCTTCGGCCGGGATTTCTACGTCAACGAGCACGTCCTGATTCCCCGACCCGAGACTGAACACCTGGTTGAAACAGCCGTTTCCTACATTCACGAGAAGACGCCCAGTTGCGTGCTGGATGTGGGCACGGGCTCAGGAGCCATTGCCATTAGCGTTGCCCTTGAGACCCGCCGCGAAATTCTGGCGTCCGACATTTCCGAATCGGCGCTTGCTGTCGCCAAGCGCAATCGCGCGACACACAACGCACCTGTAAGTTTTTTCGGCGGCGATCTTCTCGAACCGGTTGCCACTCGAACTATCGATCTGCTGATCTCGAACCCGCCGTACGTTCCGGGAGAGGACGCGGCGAATATGCAGAAGGAAGTTCGAGATTGGGAGCCGCACGTTGCGCTGTTCGCGGGCGATACCGGATTCGAGGTTTATCGCCGGTTGATTGCGAGCGCGAACGTGGTCGTCAGACCTGGCGGACGGCTATTGATGGAACTTGGATATCGCTCTCTCGAAGGCGTCCGCCAGATGCTGGGTGAGCGCTGGGTGAATATAGAAATTATTAGCGATTTGGCTGGTCTGCCGCGCGTCATCGGAGCTACGCTCATCGGATAACGATATGCAAAGCCTCGTCTGCCACCTCGATATGGACGCGTTCTTTGTGTCGGTTGAGGAGTTGTTCGATCCTTCGCTTCGCGGCAAACCTGTGGTGGTCGGAGGAAAACGCGACCAGCGCGGCGTAGTAGCTGCCGCATCCTATGCGGCGCGAAAGTTCGGTGTGCATTCGGCCATGCCTTTGCGCACGGCCGCACTGCTCTGTCCGCAGGCGGTCTTTGTAGAAGGCCACACCGATCGTTACCGCGAATATTCGAAGAAAGTCTACGGAGTGCTGCAGCGCTTTTCGCCGCTGGTCGAAATGGCATCAATCGACGAAGCCTACCTGGATCTCAGCGGGACGGAGCGCCTTTTCGGACCTCCTTTGCGAGTCGCGCATCTGCTGCATGAGGCAGTGAGAGCCGAAACGAGTCTTCGCTGCTCTTTGGGGTTATCCTCATCGCGGCTTGTCGCCAAGGTGTCTTCCGACCAGGCGAAGCCGAATGGCGTGCTGTACGTCGTACCGGGATGTGAAGCAGCGTTTCTCGCTCCGCTCGCGATTCGAAAGATTCCCGGAGTCGGCAAGAAAACGGAGGAGTCGCTGCAGAAGATCGGTATCCGTTATGTCGGCGATCTGGCGCGGCTCGATGAGCGCTTCCTGGCAGATCGATTCGGCAAGTGGGGGCTCGCTCTGGCCGGCAAAGCACGCGGACAGGACGCAGGCGGCTGGTTCGACTCTCCGATTGGGGAGAACGACGATCCGAAATCGATCAGCCACGAGAACACTTTTCCCGACGACATCGCCGATCGTGAACGTCTTGAGACGGCTTTGCTGCGGCTGTCGGAGATGGTTGCAAAACGATTGCGCGAGCACCATCTCTACTCGCGGACGATTCAACTCAAATTGCGCTACGAGGACTTCTCGACGATTACGCGTGCTTCGTCACTCGATCACGCCACGCAATTGGACCGAGAGATCGCGGGCGCCATCATCAAGCTGTTTCGGCAGGCCTGGGACGGGAAAACGCCCATTCGGCTGCTCGGCGTACACGCGGGCTCATTGCGAACTGTTGAGGGCCAGATGAGTCTGCTCGATGAACCGCAAACCGAACGCCTGCGCCAGGCGTTTCGTTCCGTGGACCATATCCGCGGCCGCTTCGGCGAAGCGAGCATCTCGCTTGCGAAGACTTTGGGATCCGGTATCCGGGAAAAGGTGCACGAAAATCCGTTTGATTTACCGGGCGAGTCCGCGCGAGAAAAAGGTAAACGGAGTGAGTAACAACCCAATTGGGCCATTGACGCGTGCTTTATGCCGGTGTAGCATCAGGCCAAATACCGGATGCGTGATCGTAGAAGATCGTCGCCCCGGGATTTGCACTCTGTGGCCAACCTCGCTTAGACAGAGCACCATATGAAAACAGCGGGACACTTAGCATTGTTCATGTCGGCCCTGCTGATATCATGCTCCGCTTTGCAAGGGTCCTCTGTTTCCTGCACAGCCGTGAGCCCGAGCGGGACGACAAGCATCACAAATCCTTCGAACTGCGCATTCAATTTGATTCCTTTCACTATCAGTGCTGGCGTAAGCGATAGCGTGAGTT
>JAFAUR010000489.1 GCA_019243205.1 Acidobacteriaceae bacterium
GCCCTTCCGAAGACCAGCAAGGGCGACAAAGATCTGAGCGCAGGGAAAACGCTTGCTCGAAGATAACGACCCAAAGCGGCTAAGCCCGGAAATCGGCGTCGCGGCCTCCGCGCCGGAGTTTCGTTGGAAGTTCCCTCCTCAGATCGAGGCAAGTGACTCATTACGAGCTAAATACGTGGTTTTTGTGCTCGGATTGTAGCCACTAATATGGAGGGATACCCTTAATAAAGTGCTTTCCGACTAACCACTTACGTTGTATGTAGATGCTCACCAATGTACCTCGACCGCTCCCAGGTTCACCTCCGCGGCAAGACGTACACCCGCATTTTGCTGCGGCAATCCTATCGGCACGAGGGCAAGGTCAAGCACCGCACCCTAGCCAATCTCTCCAAGGCGTCCGCTCAGGAGATCAAGGCCATTGAACTGGCCCTGAAGCACAAACATGATTTGGGCAAATTGACGGCTGAGGTTACTCCGGCGGCCACCCCCGCAGGGGGCGACCAACCCGCCGCCAGCGCGCAACTGACGTTGCGCCAGGGCTTGAGCATCGGCGCGGTGGCCGTCCTGGAGGGCTTGGCCCGAGAACTGGGGCTCACGCGGGCGCTGGGCACCGCTCGGCAGGGCCGGCTGGCGCTGTGGCAAGTGATCGCCCGCGCCATCGATCAGGGCTCGCGGCTTAGCGCGGTGCGCCTGGCCACCCATCATGCCGGTTGCGATCTGCTGGGCTTGGCGGCCTTTAATGAGGAGGATCTCTATGCCAACCTGGCCTGGCTGAGCCAACAACAGGGCCGCATCGAGCAGCGGCTCTTTGCAGCGCTCCATCCCGCCGACAAGCCGACCTTGTTTCTTTACGATGTGACCAGCAGCTACCTGGAAGGAAGCCAAAATGAGCTGGGCGCCTTTGGCTACAATCGGGATGGCAAGCGCGGCAAGAAGCAGATCGTGCTGGGCCTGTTGTGCGATCCGAGCGGCACGCCCCTCTCGATCGAAGTGTTTGCGGGCAATTTGGCCGATCCCAAAACGGTGGCTGCCCAGATTAAAAAAGTGGTGACGCATTTTGGGGGTGGGGAAGTCACCTTTGTCGGGGATCGTGGGATGCTCAAGGGGGCGCAGCTCGAGCAATTGCTCCAAGAGGGCTTTCACTACATTACCGCCATTACCAAGCCGCAGATTGAGACGCTGCTTAAGGCCGGGGTGTTCCAAAGGGACCGCTTCACGGAGTCGTTGGCCGAAGTGATGGAGCAGACGGTTCGCTATGTGCTGCGACGCAACCCGAAGCGAGCGGCCGAGATCGAGACGACGCGGGCCGACAAGCTGCAGCGCCTGGAGCAAAAAGTTAAAGCGGGCAATGACTATCTAAAGGCTCACCCCCGAGCGAGGCCTCAAACCCGGCTCAAGGCATTGAGTAAAGAAGTCGAGAAACTCAAGCTGCAGCGCTGGGTGGACGTCAAGGCCACTGAAACGCGTTTGCTCGCCTTAGCGATTGATCAGCCCGCCCGAGACGAAGAAGCCAGACTGGACGGTTGTTATGTGCTCAAGACCGATCTGAACGCTGAGCAAGCCAGCAAGGAAGTGGTCCATGAGCGTTATAAAGACTTGGCCCTGGTCGAACAGGCGTTTCGCACCTCGAAAACGGTGCAATTAGAGCTGCGTCCGATTCATGTGCGTCGGGAACTCAGCACGCGGGGGCATGCGTTGGTGGTGATGTTGGCCTACCGCTTGGTACGGGAACTGGCTCAGCGGTGGCGCGAGGTGGACCTCACGGTTGGCGAGGGCCTCCAGAAACTAAGCGCCCTTTGCGCCATCGAAGTCGTGGTGGGTGGCCAGAATGCCTGCCTGCAGCTTCCGGAGCCTTCGGCCGAGGTGGCCCGCCTCATTGAGTTGGCCCGGGTGAGCTTACCGAAGGTTTTTCGCAGCGGCGGCGTCAAAGTAGCCACAAAGAAAAAGCTGCCCGAGCATCGCACAAACCCTTGAAGCCCCAGGGTTTATGTACCGGCGGATCCCTGAAAACCCAGGGAACATCCGTCCTGAGTTGCGCGATTTTTCCGGTGCCGGTCCTGCCCTGGTCGGTTTTACCGATGGCGCTGCAGGCGTTTGGAGTTTCCCTCTCGTTGCCCTCACTCACTTTGTTGGCTCTCGATTGTTTTCCGTCGCAACGGGGCGCCGCTTCTTCCGTCCAGGCGTTCTGCAGCCTGACCGCTAACGCCCTGATCGCGGGTGCCCTGTCGCCCTTGCTCTCGAGCAGCGCCCCACGGTTGGCGTTCGGCATGACGGGCCTTAGCGCGGCCGCCCTGATCGGCTGGCGCTTTTACGGCGCCCGATCCGCACCTGGAATCCCGGCGGTCAAGGCGGCCGACCAGGGACTGGATCTGGAGGTCGAGCCTCCCCTCTGACCAACCTTCGCGGAAGGAGAACGGCTCCGCCGGCACCCGAAAGAGGCGCTGACGGAGTCGTGATAAAGCGGGGGAATTCGTGTCGGACTCAGATCGCCTTCCAAACGGAAGGATGGCGCAACGTGGCCGGCTTCGCATTCA
>JAFAUR010000843.1 GCA_019243205.1 Acidobacteriaceae bacterium
GGCCGGGGCTATGTCCTGCGCAAAATTATGCGCCGTGCCATGCGCAATGGCCGGCTCGCAGGCGCATCGGAGCCGTACTTCCACAAGTTGACGAGCTTCGTTGCGGAGCTAATGAAACCTGCGTATCCGGAACTGCAGGAGAGCGTCGAACGTGTCGCGCGAATCGTCAAAGACGAAGAAGGCCGCTACGCAACCACATTCCAAATGGCGGAACGTTTCTTCCAAGACGAAGCGAAATCCGCGGTGAACGGCGTCCTCTCCGGTGCTGTCGCGTTCAAGCTCTACGACACATACGGCCTTGCGCTGGACGAGCAGGAAGAAATGGCCCGAGAGGTTGGCCTCAGCATCGATCGCGAGAATTTTGCGGAGGAGATGGAGAAGCAGCGTTCCCGTGCTCGCGCTAGCTGGAAAGGGGGCGCGGAAAAAGCGCAAATCGCGGACGTTTACAAAGACGTGCCTCCCGTGGATTTTCTCGGGCGCGACCGCGCCGAAATGCCGGTCGAAGTCACGCGCCTCGTTGTAGATCGCACTCCCGCCGATGTGGTCGAATCCGGCAATGCAGAGGTCGTCTTCCCCGCGACGCCGTTCTATGCGGAATCAGGCGGACAGGTCGGTGATACCGGTCTGCTACTCGAAGCCGAAACACGCGATAAAGTTGCCGTCGTCGAAGGCGCCTATAAAGCCACTCCGTCCGTCACGGTGCAAAAGATTCGGGTTCTCAAGCCGATTCGGATGGGCGATCACCTCATTGCCGTCCTCGATGCTCCCAAGCGCGGCGCAACGATGCGCAATCACACAGCGACACACCTGCTCCACGCCGCTTTGCGACAAGTTCTCGGAACCCACGTGAAACAGGCGGGCAGCGTCGTCGAGCCGGGCCGCTTGCGTTTTGATTTCACTCACTACGCAGCTATGACGGATGACGAGATCCAGGAAGTCGAGCGTCTCGTCAATCAGCAGATTCTTGCCAATCTCGAAGTAACGACGGACATGATGAATCTCGACCAGGCGCTTGCGACCGGCGCGATGGCACTGTTCGGAGAAAAATACGGTGACAGCGTCCGTGTCGTTTCCATCCCGGGCTTCAGCCGCGAGCTCTGCGGCGGCACGCACGTGGGCCGTACGGGCGACATCGGTCTCTGCAAGATCATCTACGAAGGCAGCATCTCGGCCGGCGTCCGCCGCATTGAAGCGTTAACCGGGGAAGCCGCCTTAGAGCGTTTTCAGAACGCCACTGCCGAGCTTGCCAAAGCCGGCCAGCTTTTGCGAACGTCCGATGCGAGCGTTCTGGAGCACCTGGAAAAGCTGCTCGAAAATCAGCATGCGCTCGAACGCGAGCTCAAACAGCTTCGTGACCGTGTCGCATACGGTCACGCACAGAGTCTTGAGGGCCGGCGCGTGAACGGTGCAACGGTTCTTGCGGAGCGCGTCGAAGGTCTCGATTCCAAACAACTTCGTACCATTGCCGACGCGCTGCGCAATAAATGGGGCAGTTCGGTAATTGTGATTGCTTCCGTACAGGACTCGGGTATTTCCATCGTTTCCGCCGTCAGCAAAGATCTTACCGGCAAAGTGCAGGCGGGCAAGCTAGTGAGCGAAGTGGCGCAAGCCACTGGAGGACGAGGCGGCGGACGCCCCGATATGGCCGAAGGAGCCGGTAAAGATATCAACGCGCTTCCGTCGGCGCTCGAAAGCGTCTACCAGAAGGTAGAAGCACTTTTGTAGCGGCGTTAATCAAACGATAGAACGTATGGAACAATTTGATGTCGCAATTGTCGGGGCGGGGCCCACAGGCTTGGCGTGCGGGATTGAAATCGAACGCCGCGGGCTTTCCGCCGTGCTGTTTGACAAAGGCTGCATTGTCAATTCGATTTATCACTATCCGATAAACCTGGTGTTTTTCACGACGCCTGAGTTACTTGAAATCGGCGACATCCCGATGACCTCGCTCAATGAGAAGCCCGGTCGAACAGAGGCGCTCAAATACTATCGCCGCGTTGCCGACCACTACGGTTTGAATGTGCATCAGTACGAGCGCGTGCTCGGGTTCGAAGGCGAAGAGGGCAACTTTACCATCCGCACTGAAACCACCGACGGCCAGGCGCGCTGCTATCGGGCCAAAAAGATTATTCTCGCGACCGGCTACTACGATATCCCGAATCGCTTAAATGTTCCCGGTGAAGATCTGGACAAAGTGATTCACTACTACCGTGAGGCGCACCCCTTTTACAATCACGATGTTCTGATCGTGGGTGCCAAGAACTCAGCCTGCATCGCGGCGCTGGAACTCTTTTGGACGGGCGCCCGCGTGACGCTCGTCCATCGTGGAAGCGGCATTTCCCCTAACGTCAAATACTGGATCAAGCCGAATATCGAGAACCGGATCAAAGTGGGTGAAGTGAAAGCGTATTTCAAGACGACCGTTAAGGAAATCCTCCAGCACGAAGTCGTTCTCAGCACGCCAGAGGGCGAAGTGCACGTTCCTAATGATTTCGTACTTGCGATGACTGGCTATCGGCCGGATTTCGAGTTCATGGCCGAACATGGCATTCATCTTGACCCGCTGACCTCGAAGCCAATCACGAATCCCCAAACTCTCGAAAGCGAACGCAAGGGCGTGTATCTTGCCGGCGTCATCGTCGCCGGAACTCATACGAACGAGATCTTCATCGAAAACGGCCGCTTCCACGGCAAGGTGATTGCCGAAGCAATCGAGGAGAGCCTGAAAGTTCCCGCCTGAACATGCTGCCTGCCGCGTAAGATAGAACATGCGTCAGGTCATTGCTGTTCTGCTGCTCTCTGCTTCATTAAGCATGGGGGCGCAAACGTACAAGCTCGCCGCCACTCCGCAAACAATTTGTTGGGGCTATTATTGGTCCCACGCGAATCCGGTTCTGAAGATTCATTCTGGCGATCGCGTTGAAATCCAAACTGTCTCAGGCAATCCGGACCGTCTCATTCACGCGGGTGTCAATCCGGCCGACATCCAACCGGCTCTGAAAGAGATCTACGAGAAAATTCCGCAAAGCGAGCGCGGTCCCGGCGGCCATCTCCTGACAGGTCCCGTCGATATCGAAGAGGCTGAACCGGGCGACGTACTCGAAGTCCGCATTGAAAAAATCAACCTCGATGTCCCGTACGCCTATAACGGCTTCGGTCCCACAACCGGCGCCCTACAAGACGATTACCCCTATCAGCGGATGAAAGCCATTCCCCTCGATCGTACGAAGAACATCGCGAACTTCGCGCCCGGAATCGAGATCCCGTTGGCTCCGTTCTTCGGCAGCATGGGTATCGCTCCTCCGGGTGATGCGAAGCTCAACAGCGCTCCGCCATGGATTCACGCCGGCAACATGGATAA
>JAFAUR010000885.1 GCA_019243205.1 Acidobacteriaceae bacterium
GACGCCCGAGAGTTTGGATTTGTCGCTGATGCTCGTCAAACAACGAGACGATTTGGCGAGCCGCCTCCGCCGCCTGTTCGGAAGTCTCTTTCACGCCTCGTAGGAAGAAATCGAGCCAAGCTTCCCAATCGCCTGCTGATCGTACGCGATCGAGGAGCTGATAATAAACGGACCGATGCGTCTTCAGGTAGAGACTGAGGTACAGGATCGGCTCGCGCAGCGCTTGCCTTTGGCAGAGCAGCAGGGTGATGAGAAGACGCCCGAGCCGACCGTTGCCGTCCAGGAATGGATGGATCGTCTCGAATTGTACGTGGATAAGACCCGCCTTCACCAGCGTCGGCAGTTCGGGACTGTCTTCGTGAAGGAAAAGTTCGAAGTGATGAAGACACTCGGTCAGTCGCTCCGGAGGCGGTGGCACGAATGCAGCGTTGCCGGGACGCGTTCCGGCAATCCAGTTCTGACTCGTTCGAAACTCGCCAGGCTGCTTCTCGCCACCACGTCCTCCGGCGAGCAGAACGCCATGGATCTCGCGTATTAAGCGGAGCGACAAAGGAAATCCACCTCGGAGCCTTGCCAATCCGTGATTCATGGCAGCGACATAGTTCGAAACTTCCTGAACATCGACGATCGGAACCGCCGGGACCTCATTGTTTTCGTACATCAGCAGGTCCGATAAAGAGGACTGAGTTCCCTCGATCTGAGATGAGAGGACCGCCTCTTTGCGCACGTAGGTGTAGATGAAGAGTGAGAGATCCGGCAAGATAGAAGCTAATCCATCAAGCCGACCCAGAGCTTGGTTTGCTTGCTCAAGAAGCTGCTGAAAGGAATCGAGCTGGACGGGCGGTGCCGGTGGTAACGGCGGCGGAATAAACGCCTTTACGGACTCGTCGCCATAGCGAGTGATGGAGTATGTTCCGAGCCGTGCACTCGGGCCGTGTTTTGTCAAGGAAAGGTTCCTTTCGTAAGCGTCGGCCACTACGAAAGGATATCGCAATTTCCTTTCGTTAGCTATTGTGCGCTAGAGGCGAACAAAATGAGAAGATAGACGTTAAGCTTATTCTGTGCGTTGCTGCCATGTGCAGATGAAGGGAAAAGACGGCCGACTCCACTGCATCACTCTCGAAGCGGCAAGCCTCTACGACGCTGCTGACAAGGCGATCAATGCGTGGGCACGTCTTTGGTGGTTTGATTCAGCTACGGTCATGGTTGTCCAACCTTCAGAAGAAGTCTGGCACGTTCGCCAGGACGATGTTCGTCGATGGCGACAAGGAAAGAAAACTTAAGTATTCGCCGCAAACAGAACTGGCACGTGGAACAGAGCGGCCCAGGCGCGCATCGTGTTCCGCTCGATTTGCGGGATAGCGGTACCGCTCACCCAGACGTCGTTTGAGACAGCGACAATTATCGAAGGGTCTTCGAAGAAAGACGCCAGCACCGGCCAGGCGATTAGCTGCTCGTAGCAAATGATAATGGCTGCGCGGCGGCCGTCAATTACGAGTGTGCCGCGGCCAGAGAGGTTTAGGGGAACGCCGGTCCCGGTCAGAGGCTTCCACATGCCGATTGGAATCGGTACTCGCCGCTCAAAGTCGGCAGTCTGAGCGCCACGAACCAGGATCTTGTTGTGATAAGTCGGCGATTCCGGCGTAGCAGGTATTGCGACCGAGCTTGTTAGAGCTGCTAGCTCGGCTTGGAAACCGCCTGCCTTGCGCTCGGGCTCCACTGCGCCGACCAGAATCGTTTTCCCGTTCGGCACGATGGCTTCGATCCAACTCGGCGCGATCGCCTCGGGCAATATTACGAGTCGCGCCCGCGAGCACCTGGCGGCGGCCTCAATCTGTTTCGCAACCTGGTACTCGCGAACAATATCAGCGTGACCATGCCCAACCAGGCCGAATCTTGTGTTGACCGCTGCCCAGTCGCTCGGCGGCGGCGGATAAGGGTCAGCCGATAGATGGAAGAGCAGGACGAGGCTGGCGATCGCAACGCTTGACGCCTCCCAAGAATTGAGCAGCATGGCAGGCACGCACAACGTCAAAGCGAAGCCGGCGAAGCCTGTTCCCGGGAAGAGTAGTCCAGCGGCCACCGCCGGTGACGCGAGTCCGATGAGTCCCAGAGGCGGCACTACGGACAGAAGCAAGGCGACTGGGCATCGCCACAATGAAGGAATCGGCCAAGGAGACCATGCCCAAATCCAGGGCAGGGACAGGAGGCCTGCCGCGATGATCCACAGCGGGATGCCTTCGGCTAGGCCGCTCGTCGGCCCGAAGAAGTTGCGCGAGACAAGCGGGAGATCTCGCAGCGCTGCGAAATAATAGCAGGCCGCGCACACGTAGGCCCAGCCGCGAGAGCTCTGGCGAAGGAATACCACGGGCGCGAGAATCGAAA
>JAFAUR010000946.1 GCA_019243205.1 Acidobacteriaceae bacterium
ATTGCAATAATCACCTCATCGACTTTGGTGTCTCGCCTTGCTAAACGGGCCGCGACCGTGCGCGCTTCCCGCCCTCGCCCTAAAACGGGCACCCCCATAATCGACTCGCCCAGTTTGCGCGGATCGTCATCTAGAAAGCCAACCACCCGCATTTTCAGGTGGGGATTCGACCGGATTTCCCGAACCAACGTTACTCCCGCGGCACCTGCACCATATATTAGGATGGCTTTGCCGCTCCCCTTGGATCGCAGTCCCATTCGAAGCTCGCGCGAGATCCGCCCCGCGAATCGCAGTTGGCAGGTCAGTACAAAGCTCAGAATGAAATCGATCACGTATATCGATCGCGGGAATGCGGGTCCGACCATCAGGAACACCAGCACCATGAAGAGCAGGGAGGCAACTGAATTCACGATGGCCAGCCGGTAGACGTCCCCGAGTCCAGCAAAACGCCACCAACCTCTGCGAAGACCGCCAACCTGGAATGTCAACACCTTTACGGCGGCGGCTACACAAACCCCACTCCGCAGATGACTTATCTCGTCGCCTGGGATTGTAAAGTCGAATCGCAGCAGAAACGCCCCTAATACCGAAGCAGCTGCCGCGATCGCGTGCGCCGCGAGGATGAACAGCCTCCCGGAAAAGTTTGACTTCTGGGACATTAACTGTGCCCTAATTCGCGAGCTCGACAGCTGCGGCCAGCGGTCTGGAGGACTTCTGCAAAATGTCTTTGAGCAGATCCACTACCCGGTGCACCTCCTCGTCTTTCATGTCGGGATAAATCGGAAGGGAAATGATCCTGCGATAAAGTTCCATCGCTCTGGGGCATGTTTCTTTGCCCAATTGCGGATACCTTGAGTAGGCTGGATGGAGCGGAATCGGGATGAAATGAACGCTCGTACCGACGCCCCGCGACCGCAACTCCTGTATGATCGTGTCTCGATCTACCGTCAGACGTTCCAGCCTCAGCTGAATAATAAACAGATGCCATGCATGCCGGGTTTGCGGCTCCTCATCTGGTACGGTGAGCTCTTCTACGGAAGAGAGCCCCGCTTTATACAATGAAGCCACGCGCGCCCTCATTTGGCGCAGCTGTTCCTGCCGGCGTAACTGGTGGATTCCTATTGCGGATTGGACATCTGACAGATTATATTTGAACCCGCAGTCGACGACTTCGTAGTACCACTTGCCCTTCTCTGAATACCGCTCCCAGGCGTCTGCACTGATCCCGTGCAGACACAGCACTTTCATCTTGTCAGCTAGACAAGCGTCGTGGGTTGTCACCATACCACCTTCGCCGGTCGTGAGATTTTTCGTCGCGTAGAAGCTGAAGGCCACTGCGTCGCTGTGATACCCAAGCCGAGAATCGCTGGCTCCTATTGGTAGACCCAGATATTCAGCACTTATCGCATGAGCAGCATCTTCGATGACTTTCAGGTTCGCTTGCTTTGCAATGTCCCAGATAGCACTCATGTCACAAGGCAGTCCTGCCAAGTGGACGGGTATCAAGGCGCGCGTGCGCGCAGTTAGTCGCGACCTGATTGACGTAGGGTCGATGTTGCCGTTTTGCAGTACATCGGCCAGTACGGGCGTAGCTCCGACTTGCAGGATTGTATTTACCGTGGCGCAGAATGTAAGCGGTGTTGTGATTACCTCATCGCCGGGCCCAATGTGCAGTCCGGCAAGGGCGAGGTGTAGCGCCGCCGTCCCGGAGTTGACGGCTAGTGAGTAAGGAGCATGTACGTACTTCGCGAATTCTGCTTCGAACTGCGCCGTACGCGGTCCGGTAGTCAACCAACCCGAACGCAAAGTGTTCGTTACTTCAGCGATTTCCTCGTCCCCGATACTCGGCTTGTGGAACGGGACGAATGATGAGTTCATAGTTTAACTTCCCGGGATAAACACACGCCTGGCGAGTTCCGCATCGCGCGTTTGAGGCAAAAAGCTTGAGCGCAGCGTCAGCCAGATCAACTGCAGATCAGATCGGCGGCTCCTATGCTTTGAGTATTCGATATTCAGACGAAGTTTATCCGGCAATATAACCTGGCGATAATATTGCTCTGGCTCTCGCACCGCGGCAAGCAGTTTCTCCTCGTCTCGATAGATCAGTGAAGCCAAGCCAGTTATGCCCGGCTTCAAGTCGAGCGTCGCCCGCCAGAGCGGATCCGCCATCTCGATAAACTGCGGTACTTCTGGCCGGGGCCCAACAAAGTTGAGTTCCCCGCGTATTACGTTCCATAGCTGAGGAAGTTCATCTACCTTGTACTGCCGGATAACTCTGCCTACCTTCGTAACTCGGTTGTCGCCTCTTGCGGTTAAGCTGCTTCCAGAAGCTTGTTTCCTCATCGAGCGGAATTTCACTAAATCGAACGTGTGGCCGGCCTTGCCGATACGCTTCTGCCTAAATAGAACTGGACAACCGTCCTCGATCAAGATTGCACACCCGACAATGATGAGCACTGGCGCAAGGGCGGCCAGCGCCGCTGCAGCCAACAGACGCGCCATGCGTATCTTCGTTAACGCGCCTCAGTCGTACAACGCGCGGGGTGCATCGTAATAAGGCTCGTAAGCATATTCAGCGCCGCCTCCGCGGGGATCCCAATCGTTCAAGATCGTCCCGAAAACAGGCGAGCCGTCCTGCTTCAGAATACGCGTGGTAGCCATTGCCGCCTTAGCTTTCGAATGGCCCGCTCGTAGAACCAGCACAGTTCCATCGGATTGCCGAGACAGCGCCCTGGCATCAGACACTCTGAGCGCTGGCGGCGTATCGATCAAAACGATATCGAACTCCTTGCGTAAGCGGATCATGAGCTGACCCAGGCGAGACGAGAAAAGAAGCTGAGACACCGAGTTCGGTGGAGGTCCACTCGTGAGAATGAACGTGCCCGGAATCTTCGTCTCACGGCAAACGGCCTCTTTTGGCAGTCCATCGATATCCGTGCTCTCGGCCAGAATATTGCTGATTCCCCACGTATTAGATACGTCGAACATCTTGTGAAGGGTTGGTTTTCTTAGATCGCAGTCGACGACGAGAACACGAAGGCTGATCTCCGCGAAACCTATCGCCAGATTGCTACATATCGTGCTCTTACCTTCATTTGGCCCTGGACTGGTAACAACAATGACTTGCGGGTGTGTTCCACGAGTTTGGACACATGCCTGGCTCGGGCTGCCGTTCGAGAACAGAATCGATACCACCGCCCTGCGAAACGACTCCGCCAACCTGGATCTCGTCTCCTGCTCTTTTGGACGGTACCCAGATGAGCTGAATATGGGAACCAGGGTGCGCAATTCTGCAAACGTAAGCGTCTGTTTCCCGGGCGCAAATTTGTGCGAGGGAACCACGCCGAGTTCTGGCACCTGAAGCAGGTTTACACTTTCGCCCGGCCGCCAGACCGCCGCATTGATGTATTCCTTCCAGAAGACCAGCGTCGCGCCGCAAAGCACCCCGCCCAAAATGCCGAGCCCCAGATTCCGCACCGGATTCGGACGATCGGGAGCGGCAGGCGGTTCAGCCGTGTCGATAACGCGTATATTGCTGGTGTGAACAGCCGAGGTAATATCGAGCTCTTTCACGCGCCTCGACACGCTTTCATACAGCTGTCGGTTCGCCTCGAAATCATTCTTCAAAGTCCCGTACTGAAGAAATCGCCGGGACTCGGAACCGGCTTCATTCACGCGCTTCTGATACGCGGCGGCCAGCACTTGCTGTCTACGCAAGGCTTCTTCATAGCTCGTCTTCAAACGCTCGACGGCTTTGGTGCGCTCCAGCCGCTCAGCGTCCTCGAGCTCTGTAATTTCCGCCTGAATCGCCTTCACTTTGAAATACGCCGGAGTGAATGTTGATCCAAGATCCGCGAGCTGCCGCTTTAGATCTGCAAGCTCGCTTTCATCATGCTGGAGCACGGGATCATCAATACCTCCAGGCGTGGAATCGGGTCCGCTCGTCAGCGCCAGCCGGTATGAGACTTCCCTGCCGACCCGTTCATTCTCAGCGCGCGCTAAGTCTTGCTGGGTTGCCTTCAGCTGGTCATCCAATAACGTCGCATTCGTCGACGTCAAGGTAATGCCGTTCTTTTCGGCATAATCGTTCAAATTCCGCTCGGACTCTTCCATCTTCCGTCTGAGCTGTTGCAATTCCTCGGTAAGCTGTTTGTTCGTACTTTGAGTCGAATTCCAGTGCGATTGGAGATCTTCGTCTATGAATTCGTTGACCAGACCATTCGCAAATGTGGACGCGACCCATGGCAATCCAGACTCGCACGTGATCTCAACAATCCGAGTCTGCGGGATTGTCTTTGCCTTCAACGTGTCGGCCGCTTGATGCAGGGCATCCCGATACGTCTGCCTTCGGGGCGCCATTCCCATGTTTAGGCCGAGTTTCTCTATGCCTTCGAGCAGAAGGCTCGAGCTCTGTGGTGCGTTACTTTTGTTACCGGCCGGCTGGCTCTTGAGCCGCTCGAGGACTCTCTCTCGTAGCGATCTGCTTCGGAGAACATGCTGATACGTTGCGATCGCACTCTCATCAAAGTTCGGCTGCTCCGGACCTTCCGATCTAAGTAAATTAGCTGCTCGCGGTTGGAACTCCAGACTCGTTCGAGCAACATAGGCCGGCTCTTCATAGATCGTGACAATCGTGCCTAATGTAATGCCTAATAGCACGAAAAAGACCAGAATGCCCCTTCTGCGCCACAGTATGTGTGAGTGCTCCAGAAATCCACGCTCAATGGGCTCTCGAGCGGTACGCGGCGTCCGGGCGGGAACATGCGGTTCTAAACCGTCGGGCCTGCGAATGATCAGACCGGTTTCCCGCTGACTTCCTTGCCCGGGAGCTTCATTCATTGCTGCCATTGTTTGTGATTCCGCTCACCTGTAAAGAACACCGTAGGTGAGCGCAGCCAATCCAGTCTGGATGGCAATATCGAGCGCTCGCCCCGCTGCCGCTTTTTGAGCGTTGCTCGGTACAAATAAAATGTCATTTGGACGCAATTGCACGTCCGTACCCCCGCCCTTCATCAGTTGCCTCAGATCAACACTGATCAGCTGCGTTTTTTGCCCGGTTTGAGAGCTCCGTAACACTTTTGCACTCTGTGGCGCCGCCGTTTTCAAAGGTCCGCCGGCCATCGCTAATACCTGCAATGCCGTCGTTTGCTGCTCGTCGTTAACAGGGAACGCACCCGGACGAGTGACGTCGCCAATTACATACACGGACCGGGCCTCCGGAATGGATATCGTGTCGCCCGCCATGAGGGTGATATTTTCGGCCGATTCCTGTAGGCCCGTCACAGCCCTTACGTTCACTTGCGCGATGCTATATCTACCGCTCTCATCATCGTGTGCCTGCTTGAGAGGAATGCGGCCTGAGGTGAGTGGCCGCATGATGATAGCCCACGGCCCGGCGTTCTGCTGTTGAACCCCCCCGGCAACCATTAACATATCGACTAACGTTTTTCCTTGACTTAGCTGATATGCACCCGGATGTACGACCGCGCCCGTAACTGCCACACTCTCGTTCTTTGCTTGCTCGAGACTGATTCCGACTTCTGGATCTCGAACGTAACGCTCAAGTGAGCTGCGGACTAGTTCTTGAGCTTTCTCTACTGTTAAACCTTCTATGTGAAGCCGGCCGACTAGAGGCAAAGTAATGCAGCCGCCTCGGTCCACCGTGAACGACTTACCGGAAATTTCATCTAGTTGCGGCACCCAGACCTTCAGCTCATCCCCCTGTCCCAGCAAGTAATCGGAATCCACGTTCGCCTCCTTGGTTTGGGCTTGGCGAACCACATCATCAGAGCATGAGATGGGAGACGGAGCGGCGAACAGCAAAGAACTACTCGCGCACGATAAACACAATAACGCTGCCCATCGTGTTGTTACAGGCGTCATGGTTGTAGAGAATTCTAATTGGGATCTATTGGATCAGGTCTGAATGGATATAGCTACCGCAATGGCCTTCCTAGCGGCGCTCTTTATGAAGTTACGAGAGAAGCAGAACTATGATCACTCAGATAGAGAGAATAGTCACTACTCAACTTTATAATACGAGTACTAGGACCAGAACTGAACTTCTCAGATACAGTAGGTCACGACCTGGAGGCGCTCATTGCAGTGCTCTGCCTCTGCTGAACAACCGTATGGAACAACTTATCTATCGTAGGAAGCCAACCCTCGATCGAATACTGGCTCACACACCGCTTGCGGCCAGCCGCGCCCATTTGGCGGCGCAGTTCATACGAATTCAGCAGGATTGCTAAAGCGTGCGACCATTCTCGATCCGTCCGCGGCAGAAAGCCAGTGATGCCGTCTTCTGTTATTTCAGCATTTACGCCAACCGGAGACGCAATAGTGGGTAGGCCAGCTGCCATATATTGCAGAAGCTTCAAACCGCATTTGCCACGTTCAAACGTTCCGTCCACAAGCGGCATGATACCGATGTCCATGTAGGAGCTCAGCCTGTTTTCCTCACCTTCACACCATGGAACAAAACTCCAATGCAAACCGCTGACAGGCAGGTGAGGTCGGCTCTGCGTGATGACAACAAGTTCAAATGGAATGCTTTCCTGAATTTGCAACAGTAACGGGAGAAAGCGAAAGAGTGTCTGTCGTATTGACTGATCGGAACCGGTCCAACCCACGCGCGTTACCGGCGCAGAGGGCGTGTCATTGATCACGTACTTCGCGGTATCCACCACAGTAGGGACCACGGTGACCCTGTCTGAGTACTGCCGCGCGTAGCTAGCCAGATAGCTGTTCCCCGGAGTGACCAACGCTGCGTTCCGGCACATCCAGCGTACTGCAGCCTCATTTCTCCCGAGAAATATCGCGTCATCGAAATCGAAGATCACGTTTGGGTTTCGGCGCAAGAGTTGTCGTTCGAAAAACAAGCCTCCCCCGGCGAGGTCGCGGTTCACGAAGACCAGGTCCGCACAGTCGGCGTGCCACACATCTCGAAGCCGGTTCCACTTCATCAAGGCTCGCGCGGCACGGTGATCAAGAGCCCGTGGTATCCGACCCCTAAAGCGGGTCGAGCGTTGCCGGTCGGGCACATTTGGCCTATGAATAACGTCCCATCCTAATTGCTTCAAGTGCGGAATGAATTGTATGAATCGAAAACGGCTCGCCGGATCCATAACACTGGTCGTAAACCCCAACAGTTTGGGCATCGAAATAGCTCGGGGAACTGCTTACGAGTGTCCGGACAGTCGTGCCGACAGAAGACGCCCTACTTTGTAAAGTCCATTAGTAAGTGAGCGCGCTGTAAGGTCTTGCTTCAGGCGCTTATTCTCCTTCTGCAACCGTGCAACGTGCGCGTAGAGTACGTTCAGGTCGTGAATTTGAAAGATCGCCTGGTCGGGATATAAAGAGCTAAGCGGCAACGTGTTCGCAGGCTGCCGTTGGCGTTTATGCTCCTCATTGGTTGTATCGCTATTAGTATCTGCTCCATTCCACGAGGCATGGCGTGCGGCCGTGATCATTCTTCGGATGAGATCGGCAACTCGAGGCGCAGCAGGCCCGTCGCATGCCAAGTAGTCAGCGAGAAGACACCCTTGATACTGCATCTTGTTTTCAGGGCATCTCAGCATATCCGTAAGGGCCGGTCGAATCTGCTCTCGACTCGTGATGCTCCATACTGTCGGCACGAAGCGTGGGACGTTGTGATAATCGAGCGCTGCGACCGGGCGATCCAACAACATTGCTTCTAGCATCGATGTGCTGGGGGTTGTGATCAAAGCGTCGCTGTGTTCGAGCGTGGACGCAAAATCGTAGCTTGAGAACTCGGCCAGGCTGTTACTCACACCCAGTTCGCGTGCCATGCTAGGTGAGACGCGCCACGTCACCTGAACGTCGGGAAGTGCGTTGAGTTCGGAAGCCACGTCCACCAGCGAGCGGCGGGTAATCTCGCGCTGCTCTGGCGTAAAGCCGGGATTCTTAGAGGTCGCAACCAAGACGCGTCGCCCTGGCAGGCAACGGTCCACCTTCGGTCGGCGGAGAAGATGATCGAGGCGCGGCATTCCAACGACTTCTACCTTTTCGGCGTTGCCCCACGATCGGATAACACGCGCACTTTGCTGTCCGATACAGGCGATCCTGTCACAAAGAACTGGCTGATGCTGCGGTGGTCCGCCTCCGGCACCGAAAAGCGGATTCTCGTACTGGCATCGCCACTCTAAAATTCCGTCTTGAACCAGGAGCGACGGGATACCGGCGCGCCGTGCTGCGTATAGACAATCCGCGACTGCCAAGCGAAATTCATTCACGCAAAGCACGATGTCCGGGCGCCCCTCGAGCATCCGTGCCGGATCGCAAGCCGGATCGTAAATGAACTCCGCCTCGGCGTCCATTTCAGTTTCGATCGGCCGGAGATGATCCCATTGATCCGGCGCGAGACACCACACCTTGCGCATTGTTCTCGGAAGTAGAGGATTGTCAGCGATCAGCTTGCGAGTTCATACCGCCGCCCCGCGCTGCTGGCGGAATCGAGCGCGAGCATCTCTCGATCGACTTCGACCCGAACGGATTGACGGATGAGTGAAACGGACATGACTACGCGCAAAGAAGAACGCGTTTCTGTGAGAACGCCTTCTAGACCCTTGAGTGGACCTTTGATAATGCGGACCTTGCTTCCGACCCCAACGTACGGGCACGGTTCCACGATCGCGCGGTTTCGAACGACATTTCGAACTGCCTCAATTTCATTTGCATCCAGCGGAACCGGAGTGCGCCCGTACCCGACAACGCAGCGAACCCCCGGCGTCATCAGGATCGGCAATCGAAATCGCGGATCGAATCTTGCAAATGTATAGCCGGGAAAGAGTGGAATCTCTGTTTCTTGAATGTGCTCATTGCTTTTCCGGCGCAGACAACGAGGCGCAAAGGCTTCGCAGCCCTTCATCTGAAGCACTTTCGAAATACAGCTTTCGTGCCCGAATTTCACAGCTAGGGCAAACCATTGCAGATCGCCCGAATCGCACTCACTATGTCCGCTGATCAAGCGCCCCTCCGAGATTCGAGTGACACACTCCCGCGCAGATTGCGGGAGGTGGAAAAAGGGTAGGCTACCGCACGATCCCGAAGCTTAGGACCGTAAGTAGTTGCCTACTGCTGCGGGCTAGAATACGACTAAGAAGAAGTAAGTGTCAATGTAAAGCAGAGTACTGGGAGGCATCAAACCGGTAGTCCCATCTTTGTTAATTATAATCCATTTATGGTGTAAATACTATCCTAAATTATTGTTTATACCCCACTTACATCCTGATTTATACAAGGGCACTCGCACACATTTCGAAAGATACATTAAAGCCGTGAGGTGCGCCAACGCATGAATCCAGCTGTAACGCGCCAGCAATTGAAGCGGCACATAATGAGATGACTCTGTATCAGCGCCTTTATGTTGCAGGTACTTGGGATTAGCCGCATCGTTTTCGTTCAGCAGTTCAGCTGCTTGATGCCCGCTCCCATAGGCAAAACTCCAGATAGAGTTTGTCCTAGATATCGCATCGCCTCGAACAATTAAGAGCTCACAACAGGCATGAAATGCGCGGACATCCAGCATAGTCCCTAGGATTTGGTCAGATGCTCACGAATAATTGGGCTGATTCTTTTAATTTAATACCCCAATGATTACAGGGCGAGCGCGAGCGCTCCCTGGAGTTCTCGACGCAAGAAAAGAGGGATCCTCGAAGAGATGCCAAACCGTCATCTCACTCGAACGATCGAGGACACGGAACTCAAGATCTTGTCCATCTTGCTCACAAGCACTCGCCCGTTAACGCGGAGAAAAATTGCTTTTTTCTCGGCCGACCCGGATCGGCTCAAGGTTCAACGGCTGGGGTCAAGATGTGAAACGATTTGCCGGATGGCG
Source organism: Acidobacteriaceae bacterium (assembly GCA_019243205.1). GTDB lineage: Bacteria > Acidobacteriota > Terriglobia > Bryobacterales > Bryobacteraceae > Bog-105. The sequence goes on from JAFAUR010000946.1 coordinate 9,860, forward strand.
CCCCCACGGCATGAAACCACTAGTACGTATTCCCTTTAGGTAAGCCGGCGAAGCTTTCCGCCCGAAGACCTCATGTAAAACAGCGTCGCGGGGTGTGGGGTGCTGAAGGACACTTTCAAAACGTGCATATGCGAACGGAAGCCAAAGACGTTTGCAAATAAATGTGCGAGAAACTCCAAGTTGCCGATTCGATTTTTCACCAAGCAGCCTTGAAAACCGAGTTACAAGCTTCCATACAAGTCATTTCGGTCAATTACGCAAAACGACGGTACGGACTCTAGCTCATGCAGGGCGGCATCCGGCACTGAAGCTGCTAACGCAACTTTGGGGAGGATGTTTTTGATCCGTCCAGAGCATTTGATTGGATGGATCCATTCTGGGATTACCGAGCGGGGAGAACACGCAAGAGAGCCGTGCTGACTATCGCATCTGCTGTAGCTGCAGACCGGCCTCCGTTCCGAGAGGTGCTCGCGGACCTCGATGATGAGAGGCCGAGCACGCGACCTTAGCCCTTTCAGTTCAAAGTGTTTCTGACACTCGACGGCATGAACCGGAGGCGCATCGCACCGCGGGTAGATCCGCAGCGCCACCCTCGCAGGCAAATGCCAACATTTTGTGCACTGGTTAACCGCCAAACGCTCGGGAACGGGCTTCCGCAGCTGCTCGGCAGTGACGAGTCTTCTTTCACACGCGAGCATGGCGATGCGATTGTTTTCTGCGATTTGAAGATGATCCCGTGTCCTTGGTTGGGCACGGTCCGTTTTGGCTAACTTCCTTCGCTACCCCCGGGCACCTCTGAACGGCATCAGGGGAACGAAGACGAACCAAATGACAAAGTGTCGATGCGGTGGACCGGCTCGGAAATGCCGAGTTCTGGCCTCATCGAGGCGATAGACACTGACGGTCATCTCGCTTACGATCGCGCCAGACCAAGATTCGAACAGCCCTGGAAAAAAATACGCTCCCAACAATCCGCCGAGAATCACTCGCCGCGGATGAGACGGTGTTCTGTACTGCTTTTGTTAACGACGGCCCTTGCCGCCACGGCAGATCAAGCGAACCTTCCCGGACAACTTACTCTCTCACAAGCACTGGATATCGCTCTGTCCAACAGCACGAATCTGCGGACGGCGATGGCGCAACTGGAGCAGGCATCCGGGCGATATGGACAGTCGCGAAGCACACTGCTTCCTCAACTAGAGGTGGGTGCGCATCAAGATTATCTGACCGTCAACCTGGTCGGAATAGGCATCCTGGTCCCGTCCGCGCAAGGAAAGCTCGGACCCTTTGCCTCAATGGATGCGCGTGCTTTCCTCCGTCAGCAGGTCTTCAATCTTGCCGATATTCGAGCCTGGCAGAGTTCCCGGTCCCAGCAGGATGTCTCGCGTCTCCTGGTCGACAATGCCCACGAGCTGGTTTCGTTGATCGTTGTGGGGGCCTACCTCGAAGCCCTGCGCGCCAAGGCATCTCGAGATACGTTCCTGGCCCAAACAAACCTGGCGAATGACTTGTATAGGCTCACCAGAGACCGCGTGGACGAGGGGGCGGCTGCTGAACTGGACGCGAATCGCGCGATGCAGCAGTAAATTCGCTAACGCAACAGAGGCAGGAAGCTGAGCAAAATACGTCGAGGCCAAACTCAACCTGGCCAATATTCTCCAGGCGCGCGTTACGCCGGAGTTCGACGTTGCAGACGAAGCGGCCTACGGAACGGGTAATGCCCCGGACCGCGACTCGGCCATGAAAGCCGCTCTGACTGCCCGTCCCGATTATCGTTCCGCCGAGGCGAACGTAAACGCAGCCGAGCTACATGTCCGATCGATCAAGGCTACCAGGCTACCAACAGTACAGGCGAGGCTTTCCGACGGTCAAAGCGGGAGTACGCCGACCCATAACGTGAATACCTACGCGCTGGGCGGTTCGATTGAATTCCCGATATTTACAGGAGGACGTATTCGAGGAGAAATTCAGGAGGCGGAGGGAGCGCTTCGAGAAGCGCAAGCGGCCCTGGATGCGAACCGCTCACAAATCGAGGCTGACGTGCAGGCTGCCGTTTCAGGTGTTCAATGGGCTGTTCAGGAGCTTGAAACCAGCGGCGGCAATCTGAACTTGTCGCGCCAGGAACTGGATTTAACTCGCGAGCGTTTCGCTCAAGGAATATGTGACAACACCGAGGTCGTGAACGCGCAAGAGCGGCTGGAGCAATCAGCTGATGCGCGTATTCGTGCTCAGTATACGCTCGGCCTGGCACGTGCGAATCTGGCGCGGGCGACTGGTACGGCGGAGAAGACTTACCGCAAGTGAGGAATCAATGAAGCACTCGTGGATACTGCTGGCAACGACTCTGTTGCTGCTCTCAGGACGCAGGCGAAATAAGGAGCCTGAGGGCACCGTCTTCGTGAGTGGGCGCATCGATGGAGATACGGTTGACATCGCGTCGAAAATAGCCGGCCGCATCGAGGACCTCAAGGTGCGAGAAGGCGATACCGTACAGGCCGGCCAGGTACTAGCTTGGCTTTCCAGCCCGCAAGAGGAAGCAATACGTGATGCGCAGAAGGCTCGGATCGTTAGCGATGAGCGCCGGTTTGATCAGTTGCGCCGCCAGCGGCAAACTTGCGACGAAAAAATAAAACAGGCCCAGCTTTACGAGGTTCAGGCCGAGACGGACGCGCCAGGACAAGTGAAGCAGGCCGAAGCCAATCTCGCTGCCAGCAAAGCCGACCTTACGCGCTCAGAAGCGGAACTGAAGCAAGTTGAGGCCGATGCCAAACGGTATCCTCCGTTGGCCAAGAAGGGTGCGGTCGCGGTTCAGCTGGCCGAGCAGTATCAAACAAAGGAAGAAGTAGCGAAGGCCTCTGTCGACGCGAGTCAGAAGCAAGTGGCGCATCTGAGGCAGCACTTCAGCGGGCGCAAGCACAAATGCACAATGTCGCGATTAAAGCATCCGACCGCTTGACGCTCGAACGAGAGCTCGACGAGCTCAAAGCCCAGATCGCCTCAGCCCAGGCCGATGTGGTAGCCGACCAGGCCGCGCTCCGGAAAATCGAGGCGGATTTGGCGGACTTAACAATTCATGCGCCAATCGCGGGCACTATTCTGACGCGCTCTGCCGAACCCGGCAGAGTGATTCAGCCCGGGCAAACCATCCTTACTATGGTCGATCTGCAAAAACTCTATTTGCGCGGCTTCGTTCCCGAAGGTGTCGTTGGCAAATTGAAAGTTGGGCAGCAGGCGCAGGTCTACCTGGATTCCAACCCAAAGGAAGCCATTCCGGCCGAAGTGATTCGCATCGATCCCGAGGCCATGTTCACACCGGAAAACACGTACTTCAAGGAAGATCGCGTGAAGCAGGTCCTGGGCCTCAAGCTCGGGTTGCGTGGCGCGTATGGGTACGCCAAACCGGGCATGCCGGCCGATGGGCGAATACAGCTTGAATCGCAGCCCCAGACGAGAGCGCAAGCCGGGAACTCCTGATGCCTGCAGAAGCGGTTGTCGAGGCTACGGCGCTTACCAAAAGCTACGGTGCAATCAAAGCCCTCGACGAAGTAAGTTTTCAGGTCAGAACGGGAGAAATCTTCGGGCTGATCGGAGCCGATGGTGCAGGCAAGACGACGGGATTTCGGATCATTGCCGGAGTGCTGGCGCATGGGGGCGGAGAGCTTCGCGTAATGGGCAAAACGCCTCGTGAGGCAGGCCCCCGCGTGGGGTACCTCACCCAGCCATTCAGCTTGTACCAGGACATGAGCGTAGATGAGAACCTTGAATACGCGGGCGGTCTGCGCGAAGTTCCTGTCTCTGATTACAACGCAAGAAGACAGCGCTATTTCAAGCTATTCGACCTGGACCGCTTCACGGATCGTTTGGCAGGCCGCTTGAGCGGCGGTATGAAGCAAAAGCTTGCGCTCTCTAGCGCCCTGATCGCCGATCCGGCACTGCTCCTGTTAGACGAGCCAACAACAGGTGTGGATCCTGTGACGCGACGTGACTTTTGGGATGCGTTGACATCTCTCGCTACAGAAGGAATGACCATCATCGTTGCCACTCCCTACCTGGATGAAGCGGAACGATGCCACCGCGTGGCGCTCATTGAGCGGGGCAAAATCTACGATATCGACACGCCGGCTCGCTTTCGCTCCAAGATGGGCGTGACGCGCCTTCAAGTGAAAGTGGAACCGCTCGCAGAGGCGGAGGAGATCTTGTCTAAATCGCCGGAGGCGGAAGACGTACAGCGGTTTGGCGACCGGCTGGATGTGATGGCGCCCCGTCCCGATCAGGCAGAGGTCGAATTGCGCCAACGCGCGGAAGCGAATGGTCTGCGGGTGACCGAGATCCGTCGCTCACAGCCCACGCTTGAAA
>JAFAUR010001060.1 GCA_019243205.1 Acidobacteriaceae bacterium
TCATCGATTCGGCGAGCAATCTGTTTCATCGCGCCATGTTGATGACGTTGTATTCGACCGGTATGCGCCGGCCGAACTGTGCCATCTCAAGGTTGCCGGATCACTCCAGATTCAGCACTAACGTTGCTCGTTAGGGATTGACTGTGATGGCGCAAGCCGACTTCGGAGGCGCGCCCTTATGGGAGGGAAGCCGATCTAGTCGACATTTGAGGAAGGAGCTTCACGACTACATGACTAAATTTTGTCGGATGACAAGCTAGCTGAACAGATCACCGAAGATCCCAGCCAGCCGACGAATTCCCGGCTCGAAGCCTTGATGAGCGCCAAGGAGCACGAGATGCATTGCCGCGGTCAGCTGATGCTGATTGAACGGATGCTGGGCATCGTGCCGCACCTGACTCGAAAATACGACGACATGGCGCGTGAGATGAGAGAGGCGGCCGAAAAGAAGACCGGACAAACGGCGCGAGCCTGAACGATGGCCGATCAAAGCTCATCTCGTTCGTCGAGAACTCTCCCTGTGCGCTGTGCACCGTAAGCACGCGAGATCAAGAACCCCGAGGCATACGCCAGCATTGCCGAGAGCCAACAAACAGCGCGACATCAGGCCGATTCCCGCTTCGAGCAACCGTTGGAGAGGAGCGCCTGGTCCTCGGCTTAGTCAAGTATTTGATCTGATCGGAATATTTTCTTTTTGCGCGCTTGTAATGCGTGTGTAGGGCCTCCACTGATACACTTGATAGGCTGAAAACCCCGATCAATGGAGGAAGACGATGACACCGCAAGAGCAGAACATTGTTTCGAATCTGGTTGTTCAATCGATGACCAATGCGATGGTCAGAAACGAGCTGATAGCCAATCCGACTCAGTATCTGGAGCAAAATGGCGTGAACCTGGGGCAGTCACCTCCGGCTCTCACGGCCGTGGCGGACACTGAAACGCTCTTCAATGTTATCGTTCCGGTGACGCCGCTGGGACCGACGCAAACTCTTCCCCAATTACCGCTACCGAATCCAACGCCATTCTGCATCATGGTGTGGATCATGACTAACGTTCAGGCCGGCGGTTCCTTGGCTAACCAACTGCTACAGAATCCGGTGGGCGTCTTGACGAGCATGGGAGTGCATCTCCCGCAAGGAATCCAGATCAAGGTTTGGCAGGAAACGCAGAACCAGCGCTACATCGGCCTCCCCTACTACGGATCGGGCTCGGCGATTCCGGTACAGTTCGTGAGCGTTGCGGCCAAAGGCAAACATCCCACCCCGCCGCCGGTGAACAATAACATCAACGTCAACGTAAATGCCAATGTGGACATCAACGCTGTCGCGGTGGTCAACGCGGCGGCTGTTACGAACGTGGAAGCGGCGATTAACGCCAGCTCGGCTGTGGTAGCGGCGGAAGTCATCGCAGTGCTCGTCATCTAAGGCACACGGGCGGCAACGTCGTCATGGTTCAGCTCATTGTGACGCCATTTCTGCCCCGCGAACAACCTGCTCTCGGGGTTAGTTCATTGGCGGCCGTACTGGCCTCTCGGGGCATTGAAGCGCAAGTCCGGTACTTGAACCTCGACTACCTGCGCATCTGTCCCACTCCGCTCTACGACATCGTTGCCCACGCTTTTTCGCCCACGCTGTTTGGCGAAATGATCTTCGGCCGGGCGTTGTGGGGCGATGTCGCGCCTCCATGGAGCGAATATTTCGAAGTGCTCGAACGCTCGCGGCTCGATCGCCAGCGCGGCGTTCACGCGTCGGTGAGTCTCTTCCCTGACGAACACACGGAGGCGATTTTTTGGAAAGAGGCGCCGCGGCTAATACAGCCGTTCTACGACCGGAGCCCCGACGTCATCGCCGCCTGGGCCGAGGAAATTCTTTCCAGCGGACCCAAGATTGTGGGATTTTCCACCACCTTCCAGCAAAACATCGCGTCCCTGGCTCTGGCGCGAGAACTCCGACGCTGCTCCGGCAAGAACGGCCCGGCCATACTCTTCGGCGGAGCCAATTGCGAAGGTGCGATGGGACGCGCGCTCGCGCGCAATTTCTGCTTCGCCGACCATGTCGTTTCCGGAGAGGCAGAGCGCGTTGTCGAATGGCTGGTGCCGCGACTCGTCAATTCCGGCGGTGCGCCGCAGCCGTTACCGATGGTCCACGATCGCGTGATTCCGGGGCAGCCCGTGGAAGATTTGAATTCGCTACCCACACCGGATTTCGACGGCTACTTCGCCGCGTACCGAAAGAACGGCTTCACCTGGCCTTACCAGCTCTCGGCGGAAACCTCGCGCGGCTGCTGGTGGGGCGCGAAAGTGCATTGCAAGTTCTGCGGCCTAAACGGATCCTCGATGGCCTACCGCAGCAAGAGCGCATCCCGCGCCGTCACCGAGATCAAAAGCCTGAGCGAGCGCTACGCTACCCGCCGCATCATGATGGCCGACAATATCCTCGATGCGAAGTACCTGTCCAGCGTTATGCCAGGCCTGCGCGGCTCCGGCCTCGAGCTTTTCTACGAAGTGAAGTCCAACCTCACCAAGTCGGGGCTGGCCGCCATGCGCGCGGCGGGCGTCACTTGGATTCAGCCAGGCATCGAGAGTCTCTCTGATCGCACGCTACAGCTCATGGGCAAGGGCACCACTGCCATGCAGAATATCCAACTTTTGCGCTGGTGCTCGGAACTCGGCGTGAAGCCTTCCTGGAACATTCTGTATGGATTTCCCGATGAGGATCCGGCGGAGTTCGACCACATGGCTCAACTTGCTCCGGACCTATTTCACTTGGCGGCGCCGAGCGTTGTACTGCAGTTCCGCATGGATCGCTTCAGCCCCTATTTCAACGACGCCGCGCAATACGGCCTCAGCAATGTTCGTCCCTATTGGTCTTACCGGTTCGCCTATCCCGGATTATCGGAAACGGACCTTGCCGACATTGCCTATTTTTTCGAATTCGATTACGCTGACGGCCGCGACCCGCGCGTGGAAGCGCAACCGCTGGTCCAGGCGGCCGCTTGCTGGCACAGCGCGCAGAAGCGCGGCGCCAGGCTGGTGGCTCTGGGCAACTCAGCAGAAGGCGGGTGCGTTTACGACGCCCGCAACGGTCGCCCCGAATCGATTGCTCTCACGGTGGCCGACTGGCGCCTGCTCGAAGCCACAGACAGCGCCATCGGCGTGGGGCGATTGCTGGCAGCCCAGCCCGATCTGGCCGACACTCTTGCGACGTTTCAGAAGCGACGGTGGGTTTATGAGGCAAACACTCGCGTAGTGCGTCTGGTTACAATACCGGACCTGGAGGCGAACCATGCCAATTGATGTTCGCTTCGTGCTCACTCCTTTCCTGCCAGTGAACCAGCCGGCTCTGGGTGTGAGTTCGCTGGCCGCGACGCTCGAAGCGGCTGGTTACAGCGCAGGCGTGACCTACCTCAATCTCGATTATCTGCGCCGCACTGGTGAGGACGCCTATCAACTGCTGGCGAAGTTCTCGCAAGTCACTCTGCTCGGAGAGGTCATCTTCGCCCGCGCCCTGTGGGGCGCAGAGGCACTTCCTTTTGACGAATATTGGAGCGCGCTTGAGCAAAGCCTCGACCGCCAAGCCAACGCCATACTTACTAACGGCGAATGGAAATCGGTTCGCGACGTGATGACACGCGCGCGGACAGTGCTCGAACGCCTTTACGACTCCTCTCCCGCATTGGTAAAGGAATGGGCGGAAGACCTGGTTGCTTCGGCACCCCGCGTCATCGGGTTTTCCAGCAGCTTCCAGCAAAATGTGGCCACGCTTGCCTTGGCGCAGGCGGTGCGCCGGCTCGATTCGGAACGCTCCATCCGCCTGGCCATGGGCGGAGCGAACTGCGAAGGCGAGATGGGCCGCATGCTTGCCGCGCGTTTCCCTTTTCTGGACGCCGTGGTTTCAGGCGAAGCCGAACCTGTGATTGTGTCCCTGATTGAGCGCATTACCGGGGGAAAGCGGGATCCGCTGGCGATGCATGGCGCAGAGAATCGCCTGGTGCCGGGCGCCTACGTCCAATCAATGGATGGGCTTCCGATCCCCGCTTTTCAGGACTACTTCCAGCAGGCCGAGCGCGCCGGCCTGCAAGGCAAGGCGCACCTGGCCGCCGAATCCGCCCGGGGCTGCTGGTGGGGCGCGAAGGCGCATTGCAAATTCTGCGGCTTGAATGGCGATTCGATGGCTTTCCGCGCCAAAAGCGGGCGCCGCACGGTGGCCGAGCTGCGACAGTTGCGGGAGCAGTACGGCATCAGCCGCTTCATGATGACCGACAACATCCTGGACATGAAATATTTCGAATCGATGCTGCCGTTGCTGGAGCAGGATCGAATGGAATTATTCTATGAGATCAAGTCCAATCTCAGGCGGGAACAGGTAGAGCGGCTGGCGCGCGCTGGCGTGCGATGGGTGCAGCCGGGAGTGGAGAGCCTCGATACCGGCACTCTGCGGCTGATTGACAAGGGCGTCACCTCGCTCCAGAACATCCAGTTATTGAAGTGGTGCAAAGAAGCCGGAATTCAGCCCTTCTGGAGCATCCTTTACGGCTTCCCACATGAGGAAGCGGAAGCACTCGACCGCATGGCCGACCTGTGCCCATCGCTCTGTCACCTACCCGCGCCCATGCAGGTGGCGCCCTTCCAGTTGCATCGCTTCAGCCCATACTATTTCGATTCTTCCCGCTATGGCATTGAGGATGTCCGGCCAGCGTGGGGATACCGCTTCGCTTATCCGGGATTGACCGGCGAGGAACTGGCCCAAGTGGCGTATTGTTTCGAATTCGATTGCGCCGCCGCTCAGCGTCCGCGAGCTGGGCTGGACCGCTTGTTTGCCGCGGTAGGCGACTGGATGTCGGCCGGCCGAAGAAACTCGAGCCTCAGCCTGCTCAAGACCGGCGAGCCCGCCGTGGTCTACGACAGCCGGCGTCCGGGAGTTCCCCGCATGGAGACGCTCAGCGCCTTCGAACTCCGCCTGCTGGAGCAATTGAGCCAAGCGCGCCGAGCCGCACAATTGTCGAAGGAGTTTCCGGACGAGCCGGTGGAAGCTGCGCTCGAGCGGTTTCGTGCCGAGGCTTGGATTGCCGAACTAGACGGCCAGGTCTTGAGCCTGGTGCTTGATTATTCCTGGGCGGCGGCGTGTCGCCAGGAGACCAGAGCAAATTACGCCTGGATGTAGGAAGGAACACGAGAAAGTTCCATGAGTTGGAATACAGCCACCACTGTGCTCAGTCATTCGCAGCCGCTTGCCTCGGCGCTCGATTCGGAATCGCCGCACGCCTCCGTGCCCCACACGAAGCGATTCCTCGAATACTGGACTGCGGACGAAGACTTCCGCCGGGCCTACGACACAGATCCAGTTGAAACGGTGACGCGTCATGGATTGCAGGTCGATGCCGCCAAGCTGCGCTCCATTATCGATCCCAACGGCATCGGCGCCGACAGCGACGAAGCCTTCGCGTACCGATGCTTTATTCGCGGCAAGCTCCAGTTCCGCAATCGTTACCGCGTCGAGGGCGCGCCCTCCAACCCGCGCTTCGCAATCTGGCGACAGCGGCAGATGCAGCGCGTGTATTGGGAACTGGGCCCGGTGCGTTCCGAATCGGTAGTCCACGCCCCTATTTGCTTCGAGCTGAGCAAGGGTTGCACGGTGGGCTGCTGGTTTTGCGGCGTAGCAGCCGAACCGTTCGGCGGCAACTTCGAATACACTGCTGAAAATGCCGGATTGTGGCGCGGGATCCTAGAAGCTGTACGAGAACTGGTGGGGCCTGGCGCGGGCTGCGGATTCTGCTATTGGGCCACCGATCCGCTGGACAATCCCGACTACGAAAAATTTATCCTCGATTTTCATAAAATCCTTGGGCGGCTGCCGCAGACCACCACCGCCCAGCCATTGCGAGACCTGCCCAGAACGCGCGCTCTGCTGGCGACCTCGGCCCGCCTTACCCACGGCGTTGAGCGCTTCTCCGTCCTTTCGGTGGGCCAGTTCCGCAGAATCATGGAGGCTTTCACGCCAGAGGAGTTGACGATGGTCGAACTGATTCCACAATTCAACTCCAACGCCTCTCCTAAGGCTTCGGCCGGGGCCGTTCGCGAACGCCTGGTGAAACTCAACGGTGCCGGCGTGCCCAAGACATCCACGCGCGACACCGAGGACGGAGGCAGCATTGCCTGCGTCTCAGGATTCCTGGTCAACATGGTGGAACGCGTGGCCCGGCTCATCAGCCCTTGCTCGGCCAACCAGCGGTGGCCGCTCGGCTACGTGATTTTCGATGAATTCCACTTCAATACTCCGTCCGAGTTCCGCGCAGGCGTCGAAGCCGCCATCGCGCATGCCATGAAAACCAACCTCGATTCGCACGATCCGGTGCGCCTGAATCCGCTGCTCAAGATGGAGCGACACCCGGACGGCATTACGCTATCCAATGCTGTGATCACCGTAAAAATGGCGAGCCAGATCGAACCCGTAGTGCTTCCCGAGTGCATCGAGCGGGGCGCATTGCTAAGCGAAATCGCCGATACTCGTGCAGAGCGCTGCGGTGTCCCGCACCTGTGGACCCACCACGAAATCGACGCAATCTGGAGGGCCGGGGTGCTGGACGAGGAGCCGTTCGTGCGTCCGCGCGCGGCGCAATGACCGCTGCCGTCGAGAAAATTGAAATCCGACGACTTGATCCCTTTGAGATCCGAGCGTTTTCTCACTTCGCTTCATCCGTGGACCCAACCTATCTGGTCTCAGCGCCGGCGCTCGCGGTCGGTGTGGAAGCGGATGGAAAACCGGCGGGCCTCGCGTTGGCGTACTTCGTAAGAGCCGCAGCGGTGCGCGTGGCGGCGTTCGTCGTCAAAGAACCGCTGCGGCGGCGCGGCATCGGGAAACAGCTTTACGAGCGGCTCATAGAAGAACTGCTGAAACGCGGTGTGCAACTCGCCGACATTCTGGCCTCAAATCCTGAACCATTCCTGGAAAGGCGCTGCTGGAACCTCGGCGCGCGACTCGCGACTGTTTATACATTTTCCAAACACGTTGGCGAAGCACCGTGGCTGCAGGAGACTATCGCGTTGCCGCCGCAGTATCAGTTAGTGCCCTGGCTTGACCTCACAGAGGAAGACCGCCGGAAGGCTCTGCGCCTGATGGAGGACGACGCTGTGGCGCGCCGGCTGGATCCGTTTCACGACCCGGGCCGCGTCTTCGGACCCTCCAGTAATGCATTGCGTCACGACGGAGAGCTGGTCGGCTGGTGCGTTGTCCATCGGATCAGCCAAGAAACGCTGCAATACAGCTCCGTCTATGTGGCTGCCAAACAGCGTCGCACCGTGGCGCCGATGATCTTGCTGAATTACTCAATTCGCGAACATTTGCGCCGGTTCGAGGAAGTGCCGTTCGGCATTCAGGCCGTGCCACCGGAGCTACCTGAAATCGAGCGCTTCGCCAACAAGCGGCTGGCTCCGTGGGCCGATCGCGTGCAGCGCGTCCACGTCTGGTGGAAGCAGTTCGACGCGGCGGAGGCCGGAACCGTATGAACGCCAGGTTTTATGACACAAGCTCATTCGCATTCGCTGCCGAACTCGAGCAAAACTGGCGCCGCATTCATGAGGAATATCTCGCGGTTGAAAATGAACTAGTCGATTGGGTGGAACGCGACCTGTACAGCGAGGGATGGCAGGTGTTCGGACTCTACAGCTTCCCGTACGGCTATGCTCTCACGCCCAACGTCGACCGCTGTCCCTTCACCGCCAATCTGATTAAAAACCTGATTCCGCAACACGGCGCTGCTGGCTTTTCGCGCCTTCTTCCGGGAACGCGCATCCAGCCGCATACGGGATTTCAAGGCCAGTTCCTGCGCTGCCATTTGGGCCTCGACATCCCCGAAGGTGACTGCAAGCTCGAGGTCGGCGGTGAGCAGCGCCCCTGGTCCAACGGTACGGCAATGATTTTCGATGACCGTCTGCCGCACGCCGCCTGGAACCTCACGCCGCGAGGGCGCGTTGTGCTACTAGTCGATTTCGTTCCCGGATGCGATGACGATTGATGTCCTCACCGCACTCGTCCTGGGCGCGGCCTCAGGCCTTGCGGTAGCGGCGCTGTTTCCTCATCTGCTGACGATCGTTCCGAGACTGCGGGAACGCCGCCAGCCGCTGTGGCTGCTGATCACGGTGCAAACACTGCGCGCCTTTGTCGTGTTGTCGATTCTGGCGTGGTGCGGACTCCGCCTCGGCGCGCCGTTCGCAATGGGCGCTCCGCTCATCCGCTCTTACCTAGCCGGTCAGGCGCTGTCCATCCCCTTCGCATCGATGTTGGTGGCGATCGCCAGCGGGGTGGGCGCGGCGTTGCTGATTGTCTTGCTCGACCGCCACATCCTCCTCCGCACGCTGCCCCCGGTCACCGTGCAACGGACACCGGGCGCCGACCTTTGGAAGGGCTTGTTGGGGTCGTTCTACGGGGCGATTGTCGAGGAAATTCTGTCGCGATTGTTCGTGATGACAGTCCTGGTCTGGATCCTTTCGAAACTGCCTGGCATTAACACGGCGGCAGTTTTCAGCATGGCGTGTTTGCTCTCCGCGCTGGCATTTGCCGCAGGGCATCTGCCGCTGGCCGCACAAACGGCTCCGCTTACCAAACCGGTAGTGACACGCGTCCTGGTGCTGAACACACTCGCCGGGCTTGTGTTCGGCGCTGTGTTTTGGGCTTATGGCCTCGAGCATGCCATGGCCGCGCACTTCGCCACCGATGTGGTTCTGCAACTAACCGTTGCCTGACGCGAGCGCTTTCAGCGAGTCCACATCCAGCGGCTCTCCATGAACTGGCGTGTGAATCGAAACACGCCTCGTGAGCCCGCCCGGCGCGTCGCACACAGCAAGTAAGAATAGAAATGGGTGGCTCCCGTCTCCCGGAAGTGCCTTAGGTAGGACTCCTCGACCTGCGGCCGTACCACTGCCGGATCGCGCCCCTGGTGCTCGCCATACAGCACCGCGCTCGAGACCAGTGACTGGAACATCGGCGCGCTAGGGGACGACATACTCGAGCGAAATGGCAAAATCGCCAGCAAATCAATTTGAGCCGACTTGGCCGTATCTTCCCAGTCCTTCAAATCGGGTCCCAGCGGCCCGCCAAACATCGTGCCGATGATGTGGCAGCTTCCGCCGGCGTTGAGCAATTCCGGAAGAGCCGACAACAGGCGCCGCGTGAAGTCCTGGCCATCGGGACCCCCATGGCCGGCGAGCGGATAGGCGACGTCGCGGGGAACTGGTAGCAGCGGCGGATTGCACACGATGTGATCGAATCGTTCGCCGGCCACGGCGTCGACGAAATCGCCCTGGCGGAATTCCACGCGGTCGTGCATGCCGTTTACCACCGCATTCAACCAGAAGAACAAACGTGCCTTGTCCTGCTTCTCCACTGCCACCACGGACTCCGCCGTCTGCGCACAGAGCAGCGCCTGGGTTCCAACTCCCGCGCATAGATCGAGCGAGCGGCCGCGGCCGGGCAGCATCAGGCGGGAAAGCCCGAACGAATCGTCGCCATGATACAGGTCAACTGCCGGCGTGAGGCGTTCGCAGAAGATCCAGAGATCGAGATGTCGGATCAGCCGGTGACGGCCGACATCGAGACCGAGGCAGGCGATTGTCTCGCGGATCGCGGCCGGCAAATGCGAGTCGAGTTGCTCTTCGGCAAGTTTATCGCCGAGCACAAAATAGCGGGTCAACGAAGCGAGTGGTTCGGGTAAAAAGGCGGCATCCCGCCGGATCACCGCCTCGCGTTTCTCTTCACCGTAGGGCTCGTACAGCGAGAGCACTTCTGCAAGATGAGAGTCGTCGAGCCAGCGGCGAAATTCGGTTAGGGCAGCGAAGTTTTGCGCGGCGAGTGGATGCATAGATAAAGACGCGGCAGATCTCAAGCATCCCATGTTCTGGCGACAGGAAAGCGGACTATTGACAGCCGTCCTTGGCGCCTGTCGTCGCTGCCTCCATCGCGGAATTCGGTTTCTGCCAATCGGCAGTCGTCGACAAAAAGCGGCATTATCATCTGGGACATGTACGGCCACTTCCGGATTGAAGGTCATTCCCGGATCATCAGCAAGCGTGAGCGCCTGGGGAACTCCGTCGAATCTCGATCCCGCTAATAGGAACAGATTGATGTTCAGCGTTCCAAAGCCGGGCTCCACAAGGCGTGGATCCCGCACGCGCGTTCGCATCCTACGGCCATGGGGTCTCGATTTGTGGCGGGCAACACAGTGGCAGTGGCAGAGGTCTCGAACCGCAACGTTTGAGGATTCACCGCAAAAGCGGATCAACACCCACCATCGTCCCTTGTAGTGTGGACGTCCGGGCCCAAAGCACTGTTTGCATTGAAAGGATTTCCGGCAGACTTCAAACCGCCCGAAGCGCCCTCCGAACAAGGGTGAACGTCCAGATCGAATTTTGCCCCAATTAAGATTGGATCGCGGCCGCGATTCAGAACCTCCTATCTGGGCGGAGTTCGCATTCTAACCGTCAGCTACTCAGACCGGCCCACTTCGGCTCGATAAACCATCAGTAGTGCGTGACTGGCCTGCCAGACAGGCCAGGGAGGAACGAAAGCGGGATGATGAAATGCCCGGGTGAGCCGCAGTTACAGCCCGCTCCGACATTGGTGCTTTCGAAAGCCCGTCGAGTAGCGTGGGTCTGAGGCAGCGTACAGGTTAGTGATGACGTTCGCCGTAGGCGACGATCTCGTTCAGGAGTTTGCATTTAATCCTCACCTCGGGCAGTTCACCCGATCTATCAAGGAGGTGTTCGGTGTCCAAGAAGAATCAGAAACGACGGAGCGAGATGTTGCCGGTCCCGCATCCCGATGCGGCTGGTGTTGATATTGGCGCGGAAGAGTTGTTCGTGGCGGTGCCGAC
>JAFAUR010001073.1 GCA_019243205.1 Acidobacteriaceae bacterium
CTGAACTGGGCGCTTTCTGCCGGTCAGAAGGAATCTGCTGC
Organism: Acidobacteriaceae bacterium; assembly: GCA_019243205.1. Taxonomy (GTDB): domain Bacteria; phylum Acidobacteriota; class Terriglobia; order Bryobacterales; family Bryobacteraceae; genus Bog-105. The sequence continues at coordinate 42 of JAFAUR010001073.1, forward strand.
CTTGGGGTACATCGGCCTGCCGGATATCGTGGCGGAAAGCCAACGACAACGGCTGCAGAACTCGTTCCGGTCAGACGCCGTACACTAGGCTAACCCGTTCTAACGGCCTCGTGAAGCCAGTTATCGCTGGTGGTAAGATTCTGCCCACCATGCGGCCCAGTCGCCTCATTGCGTTTTCAGAAAGCAATGTAGGAAGGCTTATACTTGGCGTACATTTAGCGTCACGCTCCGTGTTCGCCTCCATAAAGCCAGGACCGGGCTTCATCTGCTTGCATGCACGTCACCTCCACTGGGGTGGAGGTCGAAGTCATGTTCACATCAACCGATCTGAATGTGATCGTTACGGGGAGGGATTATGTCTCTACTTCAGCTTAGATTCAAACGCAGCGTGCTGTTTTTCGTCGCGGCGAGCCTGTTAACCAATACAGCGGCCCCCGAGGAGTTTTGCCCCAGCGGGTCTCGCGTAAAAAACAATCCGGCGGTGATGCCTGTCAATTCGAACCCGCATGGTGCTTCGTACGGCGAATGGGCCGCGCGTTGGTGGCAGTGGGAATTCTCTCTGCCCACAACCGGAAACCCGATATTCGACACCGCCGATTGCAACGCCGGTCAAACAGGCAAGGTGTGGTTTCTAGGTGGGCGGCTCTGTAGCGAATATTATGCCCGCGCCCGGAATAAGCGAGGTCATACAGACAAGAAATTGCTCGGTAGCTCCAGGCACGTTCCTGTTTTTGCCGATCATAAATACGGAATGTTCGACGGTGCCTGGCGACAACGCGGGCGTTGCCACACCGGCCGGGTTGCGGGACTGTGCCATCGCCGCACGTCAAACCATCAATTGTTCACTTCACGCAACCCTCGATGGAGTGACCATCGAGAATCTACCGCAGTACGTCGTCACCTCACCCTTGTTTAACTTCGGCCCCTTGCCCAACAACAACGTTCTACAGTTCTCCGGACTGAATGCTCCTGCGGGAACAACTGGTCAGTCGGTCACTGACGGCGTGTATGTCATGCTCAACCCGCTCTCGGCGGGCTCTCATACTTTGCACTTCCGCTCCGAACTTGACTTTGGCGGTGGTAGCGAGTTCATTCAGGACATCACGTACAATTTAACCGTCGCTCACTGAGATCGCGGCGCGGAACGTTCGATCATTCCCGCCGCCTTGCCAGCCCTATAATCGTAAGCATGAATCGCACAGACTCGGTGGCGGCGCGTATGAACGATGCAATCCGCACGCAAATTCACTACGCGCGCCAGGGACACATTACGGGCGAAATGGAATTTGTAGCCCGACGGGAGGACCTGAGCCCGGAACTACTCCGGGACGAGGTCGCCCGAGGGCGAATGATCATTCCTGCCAACATCCATCACAAGAGCCTCGAGCCCATGTGCATCGGCGTGGCTTCCAAGTGCAAGATCAACGCAAACATCGGAAATTCTGCGACCACATCGAATATCGATGAGGAACTGGCGAAGCTAAGCTACGCCGTCAAATATGGCGCGGACACGGTGATGGACCTTTCGACCGGAGGAGACATCCCGCGCATCCGGAAGGCAATTATCGAAGCTTCACCGGTTCCCATCGGGACTGTGCCGATTTACGAAGCGCTTAGCCGGGTGAGACGAGTGGAAGACTTGAACATCACCGTGATGCTCGAGGTCATTGAAGAACAGGCCGAACAAGGCGTCGACTACATGACCATTCATGCGGGCGTGCTGGTGCAATATGTCCCACTCACGCGCAACCGCATTACCGGTATTGTGAGCCGCGGCGGTGCAATTCTCGCGGAATGGATGGTCAAGAATCACAAGCAAAATTTCTTATACGAGCGTTTTGAAGATATCTGCAAAATTTTCCAGAAACACGATGTCAGCTTTTCGCTCGGTGACGGGCTCCGTCCGGGTTGTCTGGCGGATGCGAGCGACGCCGCCCAGTTCGCTGAGTTGAAGACCCTTGGCGAGTTAACGAAGAAGGCCTGGGAGTACGATGTGCAAGTGATGATCGAAGGCCCGGGGCACATTCCTCTCGATCAGATCGCGCTTCAAGTCGAAAAAGAACGCGAAATGTGTTTTGAAGCGCCTTTTTACACTCTCGGCCCTCTGGTAACCGATATCGCACCCGGTTACGACCACATCACATCTGCTATTGGTGCAGCTATGATTGGCTGGCACGGCGCATCCATGCTTTGCTATGTGACGCCAAAGGAACACCTGGGACTACCCAATCGCGAGGACGTGAAGCAGGGCATCATCGCCTATAAAATTGCCGCTCATGCAGCCGATGTGGCAAGGCATCGCACAGGAGCCAGGGACCGCGATGACGAACTGTCTCGCGCGCGATTCGCGTTCGACTGGCGCAAGCAATTTGCACTATCGCTCGATCCGGAAACAGCCGAAGCTATGCATGACGAAACCCTGCCCGAAGAAGGATTCAAAGACGCCGCTTTCTGCTCCATGTGCGGGCCGAAGTTTTGCTCGATGAATCATTCCTCAAAGACGCAGGAGTTCACTGACGCGGACGCGGCGGCAGTGCTTGAACAGGAGAGCAATCGCGCGCTGGTGAATCTCGTCTAGTTACGCTTCAGTCAAAAGATGCTTTCACGTGCATGCCGTTCGTGATCTCAGCGTCGCTCGGTTCAATAACGCGATCGGCGATTTTCTCGCCCGATTTCAGACCCGACACAACCTGAACGTTATTGACGTCGCTGATCCCGGCTTTCACCGGCGTCCAGGTGAGAACATTTCCCGATAACTTGTAAACACCCTCTGTGCCATTCAAGGTGCGAAGAGCCCCTTTTGGAATGCTCAGAGCATCGTTCACAACCTTCGAGGTGATGAGTGCGTTTACGGAGACGCCTGGCAGCAAGTCATGTTGTGGATTGTCGACCACCGTGCTCACTTCACCCACGGTGCGAGTTCCCAGAGCGATCACTTCGGTCGGCAGCTTGTCGACTTGTCCATGCCACTTCTGGCCCGGGCGAGCATCCCAGGTGATAGTGACGGGAAGGCCTAGCGATATACGTCCTAAATCCGGCTCGTCAACATAAACCGTCACCTTTACACGATTCAGGTCCCCGATGAGGGCAACCAAATCACCGGGTTGCAGGTAGGCACCGACTCTGAGATCGAATTGATAAACCGTGCCCGCGATGGGTGATTTGATGGCGCCTAGTCCAATCCGGTGCTGGGCAAGCGCAACGGCTGCCTGAGCATCCTTGAGTCGCGCCTGAGCGACAGTCTTATCACTGGAGGTCACGAGAGTGCGCCGCTGATCTTCCAGCGCGCTCACCTGCCGCTTAGCGCGGTCGAGAGCATCTTTCGCATCCTGAACCTGCAATTTGGTGGCGGCTTGCTCTTCCGCCAAATGGCGCAGCGAGTTGTAGTTGCGTTGGGCGACCTCGACTGCCGCCCGAGCACTCTCGAGCGAGTTATTCAGGTTCGCAATCTGGGATGCTTTGCCGCCCTGAGCGAGGGTGGTGGCGTCTGTCTGTGCTTCCTGCTCTTTCGCAAGCGCCGCAGCTAAGTCCGACTGGGCCGCGGAAGTGTCTAACGTGACCAGTGTTTCTCCGGCCACTACATTCTGTCCTCTGGAAACCGAAACAGCGGATACAACCCCGGCAGTTTCCGCACGAGCCGCGGCCCACTGTGCCGGTTCGACTTTGCCGTTTGTCGAGATTGTGCTTTCGATTTTGGATTGACGAACGGTAACGAAATGAACTTCCGGCGCGGAATCGCGCTTATCGAGTCCCCACCACAATAAAAGAAGAAGCGGGAGGACTCCAACCGGCCAATATCTCTTCATTTCGTGGTCTCAAACCGATCGGGGCACGGAATTACCCCAAAAAAGCTTAGGGAAATTGCAAATGCAGTCACTTTTCTATAATCCTTGCGCCTACAGCCGTATTCTGCGTAGACTGAACCTACATGCCGCGTTATCGCATTCATCGCATGAAGGAAACGCCTCGGGAAACCTTCCGGTGGGCCGCCCATACGGGCGGATTGGCGGTAGTGAAGCCCAAAGACTACGATTTTAATGGAGAGCTGGAGGCAGCGACGCCGTACGCGCTCTGGAAGCAATTGGCCGATACGCCTCAAGCGCTCCATACCGGGGATTTGCTCGAACTTCTGACGGCCGAAGGCACGTCCGCGGCCTTGCTGATTGCAAAATACATTGGCCTCGAACCAGCCACCTGGTGGATCCCTGAACCGAAGCCGGAAAGCGCCGGCATTCTCGAAGCAGATGGGGCGGCGGCACGCAGCTCGACCGCTGAAAATTCGTCCACCAGCGTTCTCATTCATTCCTGAGACGAGTGCAGCCCTGTAACCATGACGGAAAACTCGCAGTCTGCGCTCTCGGGCTCCTTCGCTTTGGTCAGCTATATCCCTGATCCGCTGGCGAGTGCTTTGCACGGTTTTCGCGAGAGGCTTCCGGGCGAGGAAAGCCCGCAGCCACATATTACGATTCTGCCGCGTAGGCTCCTCAGCATTTCGGTAGAGGAAGCGAGCGCCCAGTGCAGAAAGTTACTGACCGATTTCTGCGAGTTCGGTGTCGCGCTGGGCGCGGTGCGAACGTTTCCTTCGACGAACGTCTTGTATCTCGACTTATCTGAAGGCGCTTCTCAGGTCCACCGCTTGCACGACGCGCTTAGCACGGGTGAGTTACAGCAGGAAGAGGAATTCGAGTTTCGCCCGCATCTGACCCTAAGCGGGTACGTCAACGAGGAAGACCTATCGAGCGTTCAGAAGCAGGCCGAGGAGATATGGAGAGACCTCGATGTGTCAAAAACGTTCGTGCTGAGCGAAGTTGTGGGATTGTGGTTGCAGCCTGAAGCGGGTAGTGCAGGATGGCAGCGTTTGTGGTCGCAGCCTCTTCGGAGCCGCGTCCGCGCTGCGTATGCGGGGTTGCCCGTCAGCCCTGATCCGATCGCAGATCAAAAATGTTGAGCTGATTCTCCTGCTCGGGACGGCTCGGTCGCCGCGATACCGGTTGCGCCGCAGATCGCCCGACCACTCCGCGTAGTTCCGTTCGAGTGAGGGCGGCTCGCGGCAGGAAGACTCGCTGTCGGGTTGCTCCGGCTTTCGGCGGCGTAATCACGTATCCGGATTCGGGCCAGTCTAGTAGGTTATGCGGCAGGATGCCATC
>JAFAUR010000037.1 GCA_019243205.1 Acidobacteriaceae bacterium
ACGGCTTGTTGTCCCTGGCGGCTGAGCACGTAAAGCAGGAACTCTTTGACCTTTGGATCCATCCCCTGCCGCGGTGGATGGTTGACAAACATGTATGGCGTACGCGCAAGCGCATATCGGCCGGCGATTATCGATTGTTCGCTGGCGAAATACGGCTCGGCTTTGGGGGCGGACGACAGTGCAACTGGCTTCACCATCGCGTTCTTACATGCGAGGGTCGAAAACGCGATGCCGTATCGATCTTTCGCCAGTGCGTCCAGGATTTGCTGTCCGTCAGCAAATTCATGCAGGCCGCAGTTCCACTTACGGCTGCCCGCAAAGACCGCGGTTTCGAAAAACTGTGAGAAGTCGCGATCGATTCCATAGCCGTACAAATGGATAGGATGATCCGCCCACTCTCCGGTCAATCCGATGTCACCCCAACTGCGAATATTATTCGGTCCTCGCTTGTGGTCTGCTCCGAATATTGCGTCAAGTTGAACCAGACTCAACTTCGATAGGGGATTGTCGTGATGCACGAAAATGACGAGAGCAAAATCATGATTTGGATTAGCGACGCTTCCGTTTGCGACCGAAAGGCCGAAGGGCGGATAGCCCATCCCTTGTTCGTAGCCGTCTTTTTCGATCGCCCAGATCTCACGACCCATGAACGCAATGTCAGCCGCTCCCGTGTAGAGACCGCCGATCGCGGACGCATTGCCGAAAAGCTCTGTCGAGAAAGTGACGCCAGGCTGATACCTTCGAAAGCCTTCTTCCCAGGAATGCATGAGCCCGCTTACAAAGTCATGGTTGCGGCTGCCGTGGCCCCAAATGCGAATCACGCCGCTGACCTGCTGTCGTGGGATGTATTCCGGCAATTCACTTGCAGAACTGTTTAGGCCTTGTCCAGCCGCGATGAGACACGCAGAGCCTAGCAGCGCTATGCGCCCGACCCAACTGCACTCACGCATATCGGTCAGCTCGACTTCAGTCCAGCTTTTTCAGCTGTTCGCGAAGGTATTCTGCGTTAAGCGGATAAAAGAATCCCGTGTGGGCGATGATCTGCTGGCCTTGACGGCTCAAGATAAACCGCATGAATTCGCGCACAGCCGGGTCGAGCGGCCGCCCCGGTTCGCGGTTCACGTAAAAATAGGCATCGCGGACGAGAGGATAAGTCCGGTTAGCAACGTTTTCGGGTGTGTACTCCACATAATTGCTGCTATTGCCGGGCGCCACGGCAAGGACCTTCAGATTCGGATAATTTTCGGCGTGGAACATTGCTGCCCAACCGATTCCGTATTTGTCTTTCGAAAGTTCTTCCAACATTGTCAAGCTGCTGACGGCCGTTCCTTCAGACCCCTCAGCGGCTTCCTTGGGCTCTACGTATTCGCGTAGATTGCCGTTCCATTTGTCAGCCCAGTGAAACACCTTCCGTTCAAAATATGTTTCGAAGCCGGGCGCAGCATAGCCGTACGTCTGAATGTCATGATTCGCCCAATCGCCTTCCAGCCCTAATTGGCCCCATGTTCGAATGTTGGTGTCTCGCCCTCGGGCATATTGGGCGGTAAAGAGAATGTTGTGTTCCGCATTGTCTCCCACGCTCCAGGCGCCAGTACGCTCTGAGCCAAAGACCCGGTCGAGCTGTTCCATCGTGATGTGCGTGATGGGATTTTCTTTATTCACAACGATGACGCCTGGCCATAAGGCGCCGCGCTTTTCGTAATCACCCGTTGCGACGGACAACTCGAGCGGAAGATAGCCATACACATTGAAGAACGGCATCATGTCCGGGATCTTTGCGTCGTCACCCATCGGGGCTATAGTCGAAATTCCGGTATAGAGTCCCGAAATCGCACCCTCACTGCTGGTGGAGAAGTTCGATGCGAACTGCGCATCAGGTTGATATTGAAGAAATCCTTCTTGCAGATTAGCGACAGCGAACTTCAGGAACGAACCGAGCACGCGAATGGTGCTCTTAACGGTGTATTCAGCTTTGTAGTTCGGGAGGTCTTCCAGAGCCGGCGACGGAAGCAGTCGCCACGCATATTGAGTGACGGAAAGTTCTTTTCGAATTGACTGTTTGGAATCGCTCAATTCTTTCCAGGAGGGATTGGACGAGAGTTTCTCGCGAACTTCGCTCATCGCGGTTTCACGCCGTTCAAATGCGAGCGGATCGCGGTATTCCATCACCAGCAATGATTGCCAAGGTGCGCCCTTGCGGTCGCGGGCAGTAAACAGAAAGTAACTGGTGAGAAGTTTCTGTGCTCTTAGCGCTTCCATTTCTGGTGTGACGTAACCCTTTACGTATTGACTGTATTTCTCAGGTCCTGCAGTTGTATCGTATTGAGCAACTGCAAAGACGGCTTTTGTGGAATCGCGGGGGAAAGTCTCGCCGCGAGCTAGCGTATCGACTTTGGTAACTATGACTCCAAATCCAATAGAAGGCGCACACTCCCGCTGCCAGTGATTGAGAAACGATTCATCCGGGAATTGAAGGACGGCTAGAGAGACGAAGCCGGGCTGCTTGGTATTTGCGATATTCAGAAGCCAAGCGTCGGCCACCATTCCGGTCTGACGCCACTCGGCGAGAAGTGAAGGCATGCCTGCGCCCCCACTTGCTCCCGCAGGAGCTGTCAGCACAACGTACGAAGGAGCTGACATCGCGTTACGCGCAGCTAAACATGCAAACGCGGCGACGGCCCATATCACGACTTTTGTCATTGGTTTTTCCTAACAAGCTCTGGGTCAGACCACTATAGGTCCAGCATCGATTTTCGATGTTCAACATAACAGCGGCAACATTAACTGTCGATTAACGGGATGCATTTGCATATCGACAACATCAGTTCTTCCGCGTATCTTCGTAACGAGCGTCAGTCCTCGTCGCTCGCCTCAGATACAAATGACCGAAGTTCAAGCTCAAATTGCAAGCCTGCCGATTCAGGAGACGCGACGGCGTCCGTTTTACTTCAGCCTTTGGGTCCAAGTGCTGACAGCCGTTGTATTGGCTGTGATCGTCGGGTGCTTATTTCCAACGGCGGCAACTGCCATGAAGCCGTTGGGCGATGCGTATATCCGGATGATCACGATGCTGATCACGTTGATCATTTTTTGCACGGTTGTTTCCGGCATCGCTGGAATGAGCGACATGAAGAAGGTGGGGCGTATCGGCGGTAAGGCGCTGCTCTACTTCGAGGCCGTCTCTACGCTGGCCCTGATCATTGGCTTGGTGATCGGAAATGTAGTGCATCCCGGAGCCGGGTTCAACGTCGACCCGAATACGCTGGATGCGAAATCGGTGGCAGCCTATGCGGGGCAGGCACGCGCTCAAAGTGTTACCGAGTTCCTGATTCACCTCATCCCGACCACTGTAGTGGATGCGTTCGCCAAGGGCGACATTCTAGAAGTTCTGCTGGTTGCCCTCTTGTTCGGATTCGCGTTGTCCCGGATGGGTCAAAGAGGCAAGGAACTCACCGCGCTTTGTGGAAGGGCAACGGAGTTGCTGTTTGCAGTAGTCAATATCATCCTGCGTTTCGCTCCCTTAGGCGTGTTCGGCGCTATGGCTTTCACTATCGGGAAGTTCGGTGTTGGCTCTCTCGGCTCACTCGCCAAGCTTATCGCAACTTTCTACATCACATCACTTCTTTTCGTCGTCTTGGTTCTCGGTTGTATTGCGTGGATTGCCGGGTTCAACATTTTCAAATTCCTCATTTACATCAAGGAAGAGATGCTGCTTGTTCTCGCAACCAGCTCATCCGAGACAGCTTTGCCAACGCTAATGGAGAAACTGGAGAACCTGGGCTGCTCGCCTTCGCTGGTCGGCCTGGTGGTGCCGACGGGGTACACATTCAACACGGATGGCAGCAGCATTTACATGACAATCGCGGCGCTGTTTGTTGCGCAGGCAACGAATATACATCTCACGATAGGCCAGCAGCTCACGATTCTGGCAGTGGCGATGTTGACGTCCAAGGGAGCGAGCGGCGTGACAGGCGCAGCATTCATCACACTCGTTGGAACATTGATGGTCATTCCAACAATACCGGTCGCAGGCATGGCGCTGATTTTGGGGATCGATCGGTTTATGAGCATGTTTCGGGCGCTCATCAACATGATCGGCAACGGCGTAGCCACCATTGTGGTCGCGCGGTGGGAACAAGAACTCGACCGAGACGTCTTGCGGAGCACGCTTGCCTGAAGCAGAGAAAGGACTGATATGAATCGACATTTAGTTGCGACGTTTGCAGCTGTGGTTGCCGCGTTCATCGTGCAAGCACAGGAGTTCAGCGCACTCCCGGAGTATAGGCAGGCCGGCGAGGTCTCGGGGACAATAAGAGCGCTGGGCAACCACTACATGGATCCCATCCTGGTGAGGTGGGAAGAAGGATTCCGCAAATACCAACCGCGCGTGCAGTTTGAAAATCGCAGTCTGAGCACAGCCCACGCGATCGCGGCGCTCTACTTCAATGTCGCTGAT
>JAFAUR010000323.1 GCA_019243205.1 Acidobacteriaceae bacterium
AGTGGGTCCTGGCGGTCATTTCTTCGGCTGCGCCCACACGCAAGCGCGCTACCGCAACGCGTTCTTCGCGCCGATGATCTCCGACTGGCGCAATTACGAGAGCTGGCGGGAAGCCGGCAGCACGACCGCTTATGATCGGGCGAACCGTCTCTACAAGGAAAAGCTTGCAGCCTACGAACCGCCGCCGATGGAGGAGAGCATCCGTGAGGAGCTCGCAGCCTTTGTCACGAAGCGCAAGGCGGAAGGCGGCGTGAAGACCGATTTCTGAACCTACTGAAGAGTTGGTGCTGAAATCGTGATGCGCGCTTCTTTGGACAAGCATCATGATCAGCTTTGTAGCGGCCGTTAAGGGAAGGACGCAGGAACGTGTCAGCCGAGACGCCAAGTACCGAAGTGCTGCGTGCTACACTTGAGTCCTACTTCGCCGCGATAGCCGCGCGTGACCCGAAGCGTATCGCTTCGGTCTTTGCGGAGGACTGCGAGATCGAGGATCCTGTCGGCAGTCCGATACGCCATGGGCGAGACGGCGTGGTGGGTCTCTTCGCCTCCGGGGTAGCGGCTCTGGCGTCTCACGTGAAGATCACGGTGCTCGCTGCGTTACCGAGCGGCAACAGCATCGCGACGCACTGGACGATGATCGCGCGCGGCAAGGCCGGACGCGAGATCGAGGCGGAGGGCATTGACGTGCTTCAGGTGGATTCGCAAGGCCAGATCGTTCGGGCGGAAGGTTATTGGGACGCGGCGGCGTTTCGTCAGATGCTCGCCGCGAGCTGAGCCGAGCACGAGCACGCGAGCCTCTCAGGGTGGAGCGAAGAATGGGGCGCCCGGACCCTATGGTTGCGAGACGGTCCCCAAGAAGGTTCACGCGCGTTTATCTGCGCTTTTTACCAAGCGAGCTGGACCTCTATCTTGATTTCCTTGACTTGAAGCCCGCATTGTTCTGCTCCAAGGGACTGAGCGTCTCGCGATCCGTGGGTGCGGGATTTGCGATCATTTGAGGCGCTTCATAAGTGAGGGAGCAAGGCTGCAATGAACACCGGGAAAATGCTGACGGGTGGTTGCCTTTGTGAAGGTGTTCGCTACCGAGTGACCGGGGAGATGAGCGATATTGGCCTGTGTCATTGCTCTCAATGCACACGGACGAGCGGTCACATTTTCGCTTCGGCAGATTGCGCGGCCGACGCGCTCACCTTTGATGAATCGCGGACCCTGCGCTGGTATCGCTCATCGGAAAAGGCCGAGCGCGGCTTCTGCTCGAATTGCGGCGGCAAATCTCTTCTGGCGCAAGATCAACGCCGACGTGATTTCGGTGACGGCCGGAACGCTCGATCGTCCGACCGGCCTGCACGTGAAGCATCTTATCTATTGCGCTTCGCGCTCGGATTACGACGTGATCCAAGACCAGCTCCCCAATATGCCGGCCGGGGCCGAAGCGGGCTAATAGGGCTGGGGCGACACTCTCAATTTCCTATCCCAAGTCTCCATCCAAAGGAACGAGCATGATCCGCGTCCTGTGTGCCAATTGGAACCACGCCGATGATGCCGAGCTCGAGCGCAAGCATTTTCCGGGCGTTGCCTTCGAGCTTTGCAAATCTCCGATCGGTAGACGAGGTCCGCCCGGACGCTTCGTCAAAGCGATGAAGCCATAATGAAGGACCGGAAAATGTTCACGGGTGGTTGCCTCTGCGGAGGCGTTCGCTACCGCGTCATGGGGGAAATGAGCGACATTACCCTGTGTCATTGCTCTCAATGCGCGCGAACGACCGGCCATATTTTCGCGTCGGCAGATTGCGCGGCCGACTCACTCATCTTGGAGGAATCGCGGACGCTGCGATGGTATCGCTCATCGGAAAAGGCCGAACGGGGCTTCTGCTCGGATTGTGGCGGCAATCTCTTCTGGCGCAAGATCGACGGCGATGTGATTGAAGTTACGGCCGGAACGCTCGATCGTCCGACCGGCCTTCGCTTGAAGAATCACATCTATTGCGCTTCGCGTTCGGATTATGACGAGATCCAGGACCAGCTTCCCCAATATGCGGCCGGAGCCGAAGCGGGCTAACCGGGCTGTCGCGGCAACTCTCAATCTCCCAATCCCACCCGGTCTTCATTTCGAAGGAGCAAGCATGATCCGCGTCTTGTGCGCCAATTGGAACCACGCCGACGATGCCGAGCTCGAACGCGAGCATTTTCCGGACGTCGCGCTCGAGCTTTGAAATCTCCGATCGATAGATGCGGTCATCGATAGGCTCGCGTTACGAAGCGCAAAGCCGAGCGCGGCGTGAAAACTGATCTCCGATGTTCGTGGAAAGAAAGCCTGCGCTTCGTCAAAGCGATGGAGCCATAAGAAGGACCGGAAAATGTTCACGGGTGGTTGCCTCTGTGAAGGCGTTCGCTACCGCGTCATGGGGAAAATGAGCGACATCAGCCTCTGTCATTGCTCTCAATGCGCGCGAACGAGCGGCCATATTGACGCTTCCGCGGTCTGCGCAGCCGACGCGCTCGCGCTTGAAAAGGCACGGACGCTGCGCTGGTATCGCATATCGGAGATAGCCGAGCGGGGCTTTTGTTCGAATTGCGGCGGCAATCTCTTCTGGCGCAGGGTCGGCAGTGACGTAATTTCAGTGATGGCCGGAACGCTCGATCGTCCGACCGGCCTTCGCTTGAAGCATCACATCTATTGCGCTTCGCGTTCGGATTATGACGAGATCCAAGACCAGCTTCCCCAATATGCGGCCGAGGCCGAAGCAGACTAATAGGGCGCTCGCGGCAACTCTCAATCTCCCAATCCCACCCGGTCTTCATTTCGAAGGAGCAAGCATGATCCGCGTCTTGTGCGCCAATTGGAACCACGCCGACGATGCCGAGCTCGAGCGAAAGCATTTTCCAGGCGTTGCCTTCGAGCTTTGCAAATCGCCGATCGGTGCCTCCGCGCCGATCCCGCCCGAACTTGCGAAAGCGGCGGATGCGGTCATCAATTATTCGGGCGTGGCCAATCTTTCCGAGGAGCCCACGTCCTTTCCACGCGCGCGCATCGCGGTGCGCCACGGTGTCGGTTTCGACAATATCGATGTCGCGGGCTTTGGCGCGCTCGGCGTGCCCGTCTGCAACGTGCCCGATTACGGCACAAGCGAAGTCGCCGATCACGCCATCGCGTTGATGCTTTCACTGGCGCGCGGGACCACCTTCCATCATGAGGCGCTGCGCGCTGATCCGAGGGCGGGGTGGCGCCCTCGCGCCGCGCCGCTCGTGCTGCGCTTGCGCACCGCCACCTTCGGCGTGGTCGGGCTCGGCCGAATCGGTCTTGCCGCGGCAAGGCGCGCCCAAGCCTTCGGCATGAGAGTCGTCTTCTTCGATCCCTATCGGCCGAACGGGACCGAGCTGTCGGTCGGCTATGAGCGCGTCAACAGTCTCGAGGAGCTGATGAACATGAGCGACGTCGTGAGCGTGCACGCGCCGCTTTCGGCGGAGACGCACCACATGATCGGCGCGAAATCGGTCGCGGCGGCAAAGAAGGGAGCCATTCTCGTCAACACGGCGCGAGGCGGCGTCGTCGATCTCGACGCGCTCTTCGAGGGACTGCGCAGTGGCCAGATCGGCGGGGCGGCGCTCGATGTGCTCGAGACCGAGCCTGCGAATCCCAGTCATCCGCTCATCAAGGCATATGTCGCGCGCGAGCCCTGGCTCGAGGGCCGATTCACTCTTTCGCCGCACGCCGCTTTCTTCAGCCCGGCGGCACAATTCGACCTCCGCTACAAGACGGCCGAAGTCGCTGTCACGTATCTCAAGGGCGGCCGGCTGATGAATTGCGTGAACGAAGCACTGTTGCAAATGCCATTGCGGTAACCGCATCACGCCCTCATTGCGGGCTCGCTTGCTCGGGGTGGAGCGACAGCTTCTGAACGCGCCAGTTCAGGAGCTCGCCGACCCAGAGCTCGTTCTCGGAGGGGCAGGCGATCTCGTGGATCCAGCCGAACTGCTTGAGCTGCTTTCCCGATTGTCCGAGCACGCCGAGGACCTTGCCGTCCAGCGAAAGCTTGTAGATGCGCCCGGGGAAAGCATCCGAGGTGTAGAGCACCTGGTTCGGACCGGGCGTGATGCACACTGTCCAGGGCGCGCCTGGTTGCATCGTCTTCAAAAGGTCCGGGTTGCCCGGCACCTCGGGTCTCGGACCGATGGCGGGACGCGCATTTGAGTCATAGGGCACGTCGATCGTCATCTGGCGCAGAAAGTTGCCGTCCGGATCGAATACCTGAATTCGGCGGTTGCCGCGATCGGCGACATAGACACGGTTTTGCTCATCGACGGCGATCGAATGCGGTTGCCTGAACTGGCCTGGCCCGGTGCCCGGAGTGCCCCAGGACTTCAGCCAATTTCCATTGCGATCGACCTTGGCGATGCGCGAATTGATATAGCCGTCGCTAATATAGCCGTTGCCGTTCGAATCGAAGGCGACGTCGGTCACTTGGCGAAACAAGCCGTCCACGGGCGGCAAAGGCGGGGACGGATGCTTGAGCGGCGCCGTATCCTCGTCCGACGCCTCCTGCTTGCGTCCGAAAACCATTGTGACCTCGCCGTCCGGATTGAACCGGATGACCATGTCGGAGCCTTTGTCGGTGACCCAAATATTGTCTTGAGGATCGACCTTCACGGCATGCGCAAAGGACCAAGCATAAAGGTTATGTCCGATTTCCCGGACGAACTTGCCATCCGGTCCGAATTCGAGAAGCTGCGTTGCCGCGGCACCGTAGGCAGGCCCCGAGGTGTTGCCGCGCGAGAGCGCGAAAACATCGCCCACGGAATTCACGGCGATGCCCGAGACTTCGCCGAAATAAACGTCATGCGGGAGCTTCAGCGGATTTGGCACCGAGTCGAATGGGATGACGGGCACCTTCTCCTGAGCGAGAGCAGGTGCAACGACAAGAAGGGCTAATCCGACAAGCAAACCACGCATAATTTCCACCCTTCTATCTCTCGACTCCAGGGAAAACCCTGTAGCCCACGACCTGCCTCGCACGAGAATAGCGCGAGGGGAGAGGTGCGCAAGCCAAGGCGCGATCCGAAAAAAATCGGAGCTACTTTGCAACAACATCATGCGCCGCCGAAAATCGTGATTTCGGCCGCTCACAGTAACGACGGGCGGCTCTAGTCAAATGGCGAAAAGCCATGTGGGCTAGGCGACAGTCCCTTCGGAGCCTGCCCCGCAGATGAGCGCACAGACACGCTCGCCGGAGCGAAAGGCCACGCGCTCGCTCCGCAAGGCCGCAACCGAGGCCGCGCCGGAGAGATCGGCCGCCACGCCGAGCTCGAACCAGAGCCAGCGCGAGGCCTCTTCCATCTCCTCATCCGCGACGAGCACGATGCCATCCACGTTTTGACGAACGAGATCGAAGACGCGCTCGTCGGTACGCCGCGCCGCGAGGGTTGCCACACGGGTCGTGATTTCCGGCAAGGTCACGACGTGGCCGGCCTCGACGCTCGCCTTCATGCTCGGTGCGCCCGTGGCCTGAATGCCGATGACGCGCACATCCTTGTTTTTGGCTTTCACGGCTGTCGCAAGACCTGCGATCAAACCGCCGCCGCCGATCGCCACAAGGATCGTGTCGACCTCCGGCGTCTCGTCGAGAATGTCGAGCCCGAGCGTTCCTTGACCGGCAACCACCAAGGGATCGGCGAAAGGATGGACATACATCGCGCCGGTCTTACCGGAATAGTCCATCGCGGCGGCGTTTGCGTGATCGAAGACATGGCCGACGATCTCGATATTCGCCTTCCATCCTTTCAGCTTCTCGACCTTTTCCGGAGAGACGGTGCGCGGAAGGAACACCATGGCTGGGAGCCCCGCGACATAGGCGGTTCGTGCGACCGCAAGCCCGTGATTGCCGCCGGAGGCGGTCACGAGCCCTGCCTTGGGCGGCTTGCCTTCGATGCCGAGCACACGGTTCATGGCACCGCGCGCCTTGAAC
>JAFAUR010000424.1 GCA_019243205.1 Acidobacteriaceae bacterium
GCGACGCTAATCTCCCATTCCTGCCCGCTTTAGCCGACACCTCCATCGCTGCGCGCCAGTACAAGGCCGCGCCGGCGATAACAAGCGCAAGTTCTACGCATCCCGCCGCTCGCGGATAATTCCAAAGTCCAAAGCCAAGGCGTGGAACGTTGCCGAAATTTCCGGGCAGCACAGGCATGTCAGCGCGATGGACGACTAGATCAAGCACCCAATGCGACGCGCTGACCAGCGCAATAACGATGGCGACTCTCCTGCCCAGTCTAGGAAGGAACATCGCGCCCAATGCTGCTGACAGCGCCACCATGCCGACAATTGAGTGCGTGTAGTCCGCGTGAATGAGGACGCCGCCGTACCCTGCATGCGGGGAAATCGGCTGCACCGTTTCTAAATGAGCAACGAACAACGGAGTAAAGACGACGTCGAGCCACACTGTCGCCAGCATTAGCGCCCAGAGAGGCGCGGTTCTCTCGCGGGATTTGACCATGGCCGCAAAACCAAAGTGGCCTGCTATCACTTGGCGACCTCCCGCCCTTTCGCGGACGGCCAAGGAAGGCGACGATCCACTAGTGCGACCACTACAACGAACAGAACAACTCCGGCGATGAACTGCATCTTCACTCCTCTCGTTTGTTGTCGGCCAATTTGCCTACGACGATAATGCGCTATTCCTTGAGCGAACGTGCATGAGATCGACTGACTTACCGATCTGGCTAAGCATGAATTTCGGCGCGATACGACTACCTAGCTTAAGAGCGTTCGCGAGGCCGGGGCGAATTTCCAAAACATCTTTCTTCACACCCGCGATTGCGCGCTTTGCAAGCATTTCGACGCTCATCGGCTTTAGGCCCCCGACATCCTCCCGAGTGAAATCGCCCCAGAACAGCGGCGTATCCGTTCCTGGGGGAGCCAACTCGAAGACTTTCACGCTCGTGTTTTTCAACTGAACACGGAGTGACAACGTGAAGGCATGGATGGCCGCCTTCGATGCGCTGTAGACCGGTGAAATGGGCATGGGCACGAATGCCAACCCGGAAGAAACGTTCACGATAGCCGCATTCCCCTGGCGCTTGAGATGCGGTAGGAATTGCAGGTCCATCCAGATGGTCCCATTCAGGTTAGTTTCGATCTCACGGGTGACGTCCTCCAGCTTGAGACTTGCCTTCTGCAGATCAATCTTGCGCATGATGCCGGCGCAGTTGATCAGCACATTCAATGCGGGCAGGTCGGCAACCACGCGCTCGCACAGAGCGGGAATTGCTCTCGGATCGGTGACGTCGCTTCGAAAGATCTTCAGGCCAGGAAGCCTGCTTTGTGCCGCCTGGAGATTCGTCGTGTCGCGCCCGGTGATCGCGACGGTGTTGCCAAGAGCCACAAGTTGCCGGGCAAGTTCAAAGCCGATGCCCGACGAGCCGCCTGTAATCAAAATGGTGGTTGCTTGTCATTTGCATCGGAACTGCTCCTGGTGGCGATTGCCGATGCAGGCAAGCCAGCGAGGTCGATCGGGGTAGTGGCGCGTGTTGTCGAATTGACAGTTTCTGTTCATGTGTCCATTATTGACACTTTGACGGATAATGTCAAGAATGAATAGAGATGGCTGAAAAGGCAGAAGATGTTGTTACGGCGGCGACGCAGATCTTCGCCCGTTATGGCTATAAGCGCGTCACCATGGCGGATCTAGCCGAGGCGGCGCACATCTCCAGACCGGCCCTCTACCTTATTTTTCCGTCCAAGGAGCAGGTATTCAGGGCTGTCGTGGCGCGGGTTTTCGCGTCGATGCTCGGCGAGATCCGTCAGGGGGTCAGCCGTTTCACCACGGCAGAGGAAAAGCTGACGTTCGCTTGCGAGATATGGTGCGTCCGCCCGTTTGAGATGATCCTAGCCTCCCCGGACGCCAGAGATCTTCTGGAGAACAGCTACGAATTCGCGGCGGAAGCGACGGTAAAAGCGGCGAGGGACTTCCTGAGCCTCGTGGCAGAAATTCTGGATCCGCTGGTTCGGAGCCAGAACAAGGTCCATCTTTCCTCTCTTCGCATCGCGCAGTTGGTGGCGAGCGCGCTGCCGGGATTCAAAGGGTCGGCAGAGAACGCCGCGCAACTGCGGGCGTTGATCGCCGGCCTAATCGCCGTTGTTCTTGCAAGTCTGGACGAGAGTGATGCGATCGAAAAACGGGGGAAGAAGCGCACCGCAAAAAACACAGGGTCTCGCTAGGTCTCACCTTCGGTGCCTATAGCCGTTCACTTATGTTGGATATATCGTTCAGCCTGACCCTCTCACGACGTTGGCGCTAGCAGTACGAGAGAACGCTTCAGGGTCCTCTCCGCAATCGAATTAAAGAGGTATGTTGTTTCAGCAGCCTCGACCTGACCCTTACCTGCGGATGCCCTTTGCTGCGTGCGGCGCTCATGAGGGGATAGGCGTTTCTACAACAATCTTCAAGACTGCGCTAAAGCGATACTCGTGAGCGATCACACCTCCATCAAGGTAGGAGCTACTTCCATATTGTTGCCTCACGCATTGCCTGTCGCAACCAAAGATGGCGAACATCCAGATCCTGACGGGAGTGCCAAATCATTACGTAGCGAAAGTTCGTTAACTCGGCCGGGCCTGACACTAATCGTGTTTGCAGGGGATTGACGAGGCTCTCTGCAAGCTTCCGCGGTAGGGTTGCCACCAGCGAGGTTCCGGCCACCATATTTAGACCCACGCTGAAATAAGGAATCGTGAAGGCACATCGCCTTGCCGCCCCAACTTTGGTTAGAGCAATATCGGGTACAGTCTGCTGATTTTCAAGCACGCTGATGCAGACGTGATTGGCGGCGACATATTGAGCAAGCGAGAGCTTCTTCCCGTACGGGCTCTGCTTGTTAACTGCACAGACTAGCTCTTCTTCAAACAACACCTCACTTCTCAGGGTCCCCGGCAGTGCCCTGAATTCCGCATCGAGCAGCAGGTCAAATCGATTGGCTTCCAGATCGCTGAATCGATCATCGGTATAGGGTTGGAACAAAAAGTCGAGATTTCGGCGATCGGCGTAACGTTTCGCAAGCTCAGGCCCATATAGGTGCGCCAAGCTGTCACTCGCCGCCAGCCGGAAGGTAGCCTGCTCGGTAAAGGGATCAAACTCCTTGCCGGAGATCAGTCTCTCGAGTTGCGGAAGGATGACAGTGAGTTCCTGCAACAGTGCTTGCCCTCGTGGCGTGGGCTCATATTGCCTCGTCCTTCGGACGAGAAGGTCGTCGTTGAACAACTCTCGCAATCTCTGCAACGAACGGCTCACGGCAGGCTGACTTAACCGCAGCCGCTTCGCGGCCCGGGAGATCGTTTTCTCTTCTA
>JAFAUR010000478.1 GCA_019243205.1 Acidobacteriaceae bacterium
CACACGACCTTTCTGGCCGGCGACGATGGGCACGACGTAACGGTCTTCCCGGATGGTGACGAAGTCTTCCTGCAGAGTGCCGTCGTCGCGATGCACGCGGAGGAAGCGTTCAAGCGATTCCTGGATGCTGCGCTGCTGGCGCTCGATGTCGCGGCGGATGCGGCGGAGTGCGACGCTGGCGTCGTCGGACAGGCTTCCGTCGGGCAGGAACGACCGGGAGTATTGGCGAGCGAGACCCCGGAGATCAGCGAGTTTTGTTGCACGGCGCGCGAGTAACGGGAAGCGCTCAGCGACTCCGAGAAGGATACCGCGGTATTCACCGGCCAGTGCAAGTGTATGGAACAGATCGAGGATCTCGCGGCCGTCGAGTGAGGCGCCTTCCACCCGGAGTATGCGGGCCGGTGTTTCGATATCTCGCAATTGATCGAAGCGCAGGCGGATCGCCGCCCCGGCTTTCGCTTCCTGCGCTCCGGAGGTCTCGCGAAGATAACCGATGGCTTCACCGGCCTCAGCGAGATCCGATTCCAGGCGGGCGCGATCGCGATGCGGCTCCAGTTCTTCGACCAGGGCACGTCCGGCTGCGCTGCCGGCATACTTCCCGAGCAGATCTTTGAGTTCGGGGAATTGGAGGAGTCCGGAACTGCTGAAGGACATAGCTAAGGCTTACGGGCGTGCGACGTACGGGCAAGTGGCAGGGCGAGTCCGGCAAGCTTCGATCACCTCCAAGGTTCCTTCCGTCATGGGCAGATCGGGCAGCTTGTCGAATGAGACCCACTCGGCGCGTTTCGAGTCGTCACCCGGATGGAGTTGGCCACCGCGAACAGTGCAATAGAAGTCGACCAGCACGTAATGATATTCGCAAACGCCCGACTCCGCAGGCATGATGCGCTCGAAGATGACGGCGATGCGGTCGGCTGTTACGTCGAGTCCGGTTTCTTCGAAGACTTCGCGCACGACCGCCTCTTCCAACCGCTCGCCTGTTTCGACGCAGCCGCCCGGTAGGGACCAGTAGCCCACGAGCGGCGGACTGCCTCGTTCAACCAGAAGAACGCGATCGGAATCGAAGATGAGGGCCCCGACGCCAAGCACGGGCCGAAGGGGAAACTGCCGCCCACCGTTGGCGCTCACAACCATTAGATGCAGAGCGAGCAGCCTGCGCGCTAGCTCACCGCGGCCAGAACTTCTTCGGCGTGTCCTTCGACTTTGACTTTGGGGAAGATCTTCTTGATTTTGCCGTGAGGGTCGATCACGAAGGTAGTGCGGTCCACGCCCATGTACTTCTTGCCATACATGTTTTTCTCTTTCCAGACGGCGTAATCCTCGGCAGCCTTGTGCTCGGTGTCGGCCAAGAGCGTGAACGGCAGATCGAATTTGTCCTTAAACCGGGCTTGCGCGTGGCTAGCGTCAGGCGAGACGCCCACGATGACCGTATTGGCGGCAGAAAACTTTTTGGAAGTATCGCGGAACTCGCAGGCTTCTTTGGTGCAGCCGGGAGTGTCGGCTTTCGGATAGAAGTACAAGACAACATTCTTGCCACGCAGGGAGGCGAGTTCAAAATGAACGCCGGTATCGGTAGCAAGGGAGATGTCGGGGGCTTGGTCGCCTTCGTGGAGTTCGGGCATACGGAAAAGAGATGACGGGGTGAGCGGGAGGGCTACAAATTCCGATTCGAACCCAATTTCTCCGCAAAATCTTCGTTGTGAGTAGAAGATAAGCTTGACAACGTCGCACGCAGATCATATGATGGAAACGTATCCAGCTGATGGATAGAAGTAGGAGGAAACGAAATGGCAACCATTCGATATAACCCGTTCCGAAACAGCGACTTGGAGGATTTCCCGACGGGCGTTCGCCTGTTCCAGGATTCGTTACAGCGCCTGTTCAGCGAGCCGGCTTCGCGTCCGTGGTCCCCGGCGGTAGACATCTTTGAGACCGAGAATGAACTGATTGTGAAGGCGGATCTGCCGGAGATCGATCCGAAGACCGTTGGAATTCAGATGGAAAACGGAACGCTGACCTTGAAAGGTGAGCGGAAGTTCGAGCAGCAAAACAATGGAAAGGGCTTCCATCGGATTGAGCGGAGCTACGGGTCTTTTGTAAGAGCGTTCAGCCTGCCCGACACGGTGGACGCTGAAAAAGTGAAAGCTGACTACAAGAACGGGGTTTTGACGATCACTCTTCCCAAGAAGGAAGTGGCGAAGCCCCGGACGATCAACGTCGAAATCGCGAACAGCTAAGCAGGGCGATTAAGTTCAGAAATTTCTTGACGGCGCGGCGCGCAAGCACCGCGCTTTTTCTGTTTTCAGAGACCGCTTTTTCGCCGGATGGAGTGGAGCTGGTATTTGTGATGGCGGATGTGGGCGGAGAGGAAAGCGAGTGCTTGGCCTACAGTCATCCAGCCCGAGACGGGGTGGCGGAAAACACCGCGATGAAGCTCGCTCGGAGAGACTGAATCGAGCAAGCCTTTCAGTCGGGACCGTACCGTGTTCCACTCCGTTATGACTCCCGTGAGTTCTGAGCCAGGCGCGGGCATTGTGCTCCCTGCTGCAGATGGAACTTTGACACGCACCGGGGTGCGCATGAAGGCAATGAGAAAGAAAGCGCGGATCTGATCGCCCAAAGTCAGACGGGAGCCTTGTGGAAGGTTTGCGCGAAGAGAGGCGATCAGGCCGTTTTCGACGCGCGCGAGATGATCGATGACATGGATCGCGGACCAGGCGGCCTTAGCCGGCCGGTACTGAATTGTTTCGGGCGGCCAAGACGCGAGGCGCTCGAGTAGCGCCTGTTTCTGGAACTCGAATTTTTCGAAAGCTCGATGAATTCCCGGAGTCAGAAGTCTTCCGCTAGTACTTTAGATGCGGGATTCGGAGCAACGGACCTTAAACCTAAAGCGGGTTTGTGACGATAGACATGATGATGGGTGGCTTCGGGAGGTTCCGTACGTGTGTGCTTGGCTTGCTTGCTTTTGCCGGCGTACAGAACTGCTTCGGGTACTCGGTGCTGGCACACGAGGCGCTGGTGGATGCGTTATGGGACGTGAAGATCCGAGGGTTGCTGTTGGCGGCGTACCCGAACTCGACACGCGACGAGATGAAGAAGGCACATGGGTTTGCGTACGGGGGAGCGATTCTGCAAGACCTTGGTTATTACCCGCACGGCAGTCCGCAGTTCAGTGACTTTACGCACTATGTGCGGACGGGCGATTTCATCGAATCGCTGATCAGGCAATCGAACGATCTGAACGAGCTTGCGTTCTCGCTCGGTGCGCTTTCGCATTATCTCGGCGATAACGACGGGCACCGGTACGCTACGAACGTTGCCGAACCGATTTTGTATCCGCGC
>JAFAUR010000537.1 GCA_019243205.1 Acidobacteriaceae bacterium
ACACCGATGATCTCGGCCGCTTCCAGCCACGTGATCTTCTTCGCCATGGCTTTCAGAATTACGTCTTGTAGTTTCATCATCCGCTCCAGTTCCGCGGCCGAGATCGCTTGGCTTGTTTCCAAGCTCCAGCGTCTCCAGCCGCTTTCAAAAGCGGACAGATACCCTGCTAATTCAACCGGACATTTATCGTGCTAACGACAGATTGGCAGGATCACGGTTGACGGCGCAAGCGGCGAATGATAAACTCCGCTGGGTGCGATGTTCCCCTCGGATTGCCACACTTGGATAGCACCCGAACTTCTCCTCTGTGTGCCGCGTCACTCGGGGATTGGTGCAGGTCTAATTTTAAATTCATTGGCAGGCGGTGATTTCCTATTTAGAAGGAATGTCGCTTTATTGTCAGCCCGCGGAATGGAATGATCGCCGAGAAGCTGTTTCTAAGAAAGCTTGAAAATGTTCGGCATGGCAGCGTGGAGCTGATCGCACCTTCCGGGCGTTATGTCTTCGGCGATCCTGCCAGTGACCTTACCGCGACGTGGGTGGTTCAGAATTCGAGATTCTTTTCGCGGATTTTATTCGGCGGCAATGACGGGGGCGGAGACTCTTACGTGGACGGCGACTGGTGGTCGCCAGATCTGGTTTCGCTAATTCGTCTTGCAGTACGGAACATGGCGACTACCCTTCCGAGCGGCTCCAGGCTTTCGAGCCCGTTGAGCGCCGTCACCCGCATTGCCTTTCGCATCAGCCATCGCTTGCGTGCCAACACCATCTCCGGTAGCCGCCGCAACATCGCCGACCACTACGATCTTTCGAATGATTTCTTCCGCTTGTTCCTTGATCGAGAGATGGTCTACTCCTGCGCCATGTTCGTTAACGAGACGGATTCGCTCGAAGATGCACAAAGGCACAAGCTCGACCATATCTGCCGCAAGCTGAACCTGAAACCAGGGGATCGCGTTCTGGAGATTGGAACTGGGTGGGGTGCGTTTGCCGAGGTTGCCGCAACGCTGTACAGCTGCCGTGTGACCACCACAACCATCAGCCGACAGCAACATGCTGCCGCGAGAGAACGCTTTGACCGTCTCGGCGAAGCGGGTTGCCGCATAGAGCTTCTCTTTGATGACTACCGTAATCTTCGCGGCATGTACGACAAAATCGTCAGCATTGAGATGTTTGAAGCCGTCGGATTGAAGTACTACGATGCTTTCTTCGGCGCCTGTGACCGTTTGCTAGCTCCTCATGGCTCCATGCTCTTGCAGACGGTCACAATGAACGAGCAGGAGTTCCGCCATTATCATCGCAGTGCGGACTGGATTCAGCGCCGCATCTTCCCCGGATCGGAACTGTCCTGCCTGAGCGAAGTGTTGCGGTCTGTTGGCCGATCTACTTCACTCACGCTCTCTCACTTAGAAGACATCGGACCGCATTATGCACTCACGTTGAATGAATGGCGACGCCGCTTTTTGGACGCCCGCACTGAAGTACTGCGCCTGGGTTTCGACGAGCGCTTCGTTCGAATGTGGGATTACTACCTGGCATACTGCGTAGGGGCGTTCCGCGAACGGTACATCGGCGACGCTCAGTTGCTCCTTACCAAGATGCACAACCCTACGGCCGTTCTAGGTGATCCTGGCCCAGTGCAAGGCACCGTAGACATCTACAGCGCTAGAGAGCTAGGATTCTGAGATCAACCTGTTTCGTCCCGTAGCAGCCAGGAGCACCGCATCCGCTTCTGCAAGCCCGCAAGTGGGGTGAACCGGCGCTGTGTTTTGCGCCGGGCATACTTGCGCCTCGTCGCGGCTAATCGCCCATGCGAGAATGATGTGCTTAAGGGATTCCAAACGTTGAACGCACAGATTGTACTGATCCCTCTGCTCAGGATGCGAAAAATGTGGGTTCGCATTTTGAGCCTTGATCAGGCTTTGACTTTGGCCACAGACCGATTTCGCTCGGGTGAGTTGAGGGCGCTCGAAACTATGCTACGAGCCATCTCGCGAGCCGGCGATGGCTACTTCTGGCTTGTGTTGCTCGTTGTGGCTCTCGGAACGGGTCATACCAGGGCCGGAGTCGTAGGGCTACTTGCGGCGGCCTTCGGACTTATCGGATCCTTGTTTCTAAAACACGTCTGCAGGCGAGCCCGTCCCGAAGGCGGCGCCAACTGGGGCCGCTTTATCGCTCCCGATAAGTACTCCTTTCCAAGCGGACATACGACAACCGCCTTCTCCCTCGCGACTGTTACCGTCACGCACTGGCCAGCCATCGCTCCGGCTCTGTGGGTATGCGCCGCATGCATAGCTGTTTCTCGTACGCTGCTGGGCTTTCATTACCTGAGCGATGTCATAGCGGGTGCCGGTCTGGGACTTTTGTCGGGTTTTTCGGCGGTCCGGATCCTCTCGTGACCGGTCCCGCCCAATCTGCCTTCAGGCCCGTCCAAAGCCTCTGGACCTGTCTGAGCGGGACGCTGCCCCTCCTCCTGAAACTTCCCGTGTGTGTCCTGGTGACTATCCTGTTACTCATCGTCACCTGGATCATCCGTCCGTTCGACCGGCGGGGCGCGTGGCTGCGATCGTTCACCGTTTTCTGGGCTAAGACCATACTTTGGATTTGTCATGTCCGAGTAAAGACCGTCGGCTTAGCAATCCTTGATCCTTCCGAGCAATATGTCTTCGTCAGCAACCATGCGAGTTGGATTGATATCCCAATTCTGCTTGCGTGTTTGCCGCACCACGTGACTTTCGTCGCTAAACGGGAGCTATTTCGAATGCCGCTGGTGGGCGCTTGCTTGCGCCGCACTGGCCAGGTACCGGTCGACCGCGCCAACCAGCAAGGATTCGTCGATGGTTTGAAAAAAGCCGTGGAGGCGCTCACCCAAAACCGGCGGTCTCTGCTGCTTTTCCCGGCAGGCACCAGGGCTCCCTCTGGGGTGGGCAAGTTCAAAGACGGAGCCGCCTATCTGGCGATCCGAGCCAAGCTACCAGTCGTGCCAGTTGGTCTGGCCGGCACCGCGCGGGCGATGCCACGGGGTTCGGTGCGAATCCAGGGGGGAACGGTTGAAGTGATCGTGGGCAATCCGATCCGAACAGCGGACCTGACGGTGACGGCGCGAGGGAATCTCACCAAACAACTTCAAGAGAGAGTGCTTACTTTGGTTGCGGTATCCCAGCATAGGCTTCGCGGGCGGCAGTTGCCTCAGTAGGCCGTGCGGCGTGCTGAATCAATTGACGCATGCAATCCCGCCAAGTGGAGGGGCGATAGTCGGTCCGAATGCGGTGCTCCCGCGATTCCACGTAACCGGGCTCGAACAGCGCCCGTTCCAGCACTCTTTGCGCCTCGCCCGCGTCTTTTGGGTCAAAATAATCCACCCAGTCGCCGCCCACCTCTGGCAAGGAGGAACTCCTGGATGCTATGCAAAACTTCCCGTACGCGAGGCTTTCGTCCACCGGCAGTCCCCAGCCTTCGTAAAAGCTCGGAAACACGGTGAACAGGCATCGCCGGTATAATTCGGCCAATTCTGCGTCTTTCGGAACTCCAACGGCAACGATTCGCTGACAGAAGCGCTCGTCCAGGAGTTTGCGACGAACTCCGGTATCGAATACGAAATAGCCCACCCGGCCAGCCAATACCAGATGGGGAACCTTTCCAGGGCCGTGAGCCGCTATCAGATTCGCCCACACTGTTAGAAGCAGATCGTGATTCTTCCGGGCTTCGATGGTAGAAACACACAAAACGAACCGTTCCGGCAGCGACTGGATGACCCCGCTCGGTCCGCAGGAAGGGATTGGGGGCGCCAAGCCAAATCCGGACGGGAAACCGGAGCCCAAACGGATCGTCCGCACGGGTGGAAGAACGAAATCCTCTGCTATCGCATAGGATTCCAGATCCGCGCGGGAATTCTGCGAAATGGTAACTAGCAGGTCCGACACCGAAATAACGTTTCTCAACCAGCAGTTAAAAGCGTTCCTAAACCAGGGAGTCCAGTTCGGGTAGAGGACTGGAATTAAATCGTGGACCATTTGGACGAAGCGGACTTTTTTATTTTGCTTTAACGTCGTAATGCGCCTACGAAAGTTCCGTATTAGCCAGGAGCTACCCACGGACACGATCACATCACCCGGTGCCAGTTCTTGCTCGTCGCCCGCGGTATGTGCCTTCGCTAGGTCTCTAAAGAAGTAGCCGAGGACCCGAGCTACGTAGCGCGGGAAACGAGCAGTGGCGCGCAGGATGGAGCCCCATTCGCGCCATGGGCTGCGAGGGAGGGGCATGCAATTCCAGGGTGCCTCGGTGTTCCACCAGGTCGTGTAGGCTCTGCTGATTTGCTCGAAGAATACTTGCTCAAACCGGCCGGTATACCAGCTCACACGGCAAAACTTCACCCGCACATCCTCGCCGGATAGTTGATGGGCTGCGCCAAAGATCTCGAAGGAAACTCTTTGGATTCCAGTTGGCGCAGCGTAGTGATCAAAATAGCGTAGAAAGTCTTCGACCTCAAACCATATGACGGCTGGCCGCTCTTTCATCCGCGCATCATCACTGAGGGAGCCGGAGGTCAATAATTTCTCAACGATATCGTTCGTTTTCATCTTACTCATGCCGCAGCGCGAGTAGAGGATCTGAGCGCGCGGCGCGGGCCGCCGGGATATAGGTCGCCGAGATCGCGACCATTGCCAGCAGAAATGGGATCACGACAAAGGTTACCGGATCGGCACCCGAGACCCCAATTAGAAAGCCCTTGAGTATCCTTGCCATCGCCACCGCAGCCGCTAAGCCGGCCGCGAGTCCGGTCACGATTAGATAGAGTACTCTTCCGACCATTGTCCCTACGACAGCAAGAGGCGTCGCACCCAGAGCCATTCGTATACCGGTCTCGCGCGTCCGCTGAGTCGCTGCACGCGACACGACGCCGTATATCCCAACGACAGCGACAATCAGTCCGAGAATGCCCATGGCGCTCGCTTGGATCGCGCCCACGCGGAAAATCAAAAAGCCTTGCGCTCCTCCCAATGATCGCGTCATGGTCTGAAGGTCGCTCATCGGCATATTGGGGTCCAGCGAACTGATCTCGCGCTCTAGCCGTTTTGCCAGCGTCTCTGGCGCTACCGACGTCCGAATCTGCAGCACCCGCCAGGGTTCGTAATGTTGCGCCTCGGGAAGATAGAAATAAGGCAACGGTTGCTCGAACACCGCCAAGTACTTGCTGTCGCGCGCAAGTCCTACCACTTCTGTTATCGGTGCTTCCATCGAACCTGTCTGAAAATGCCTCCCAATCGGGTCCTGATTCGGCCAGAAACGTTTCGCCATGGTTTCATTTACGATCGCGACGAGTGGAGCCCGTTCATTGTCCGAATCTCGAAACGCGCGTCCTCTCAGCATCGGAATGCGCATCGTCTCAAAGTAGCTCGCATCCACGTAGTTTGTTCCAATTTCTGGCGGCTTCTTGCCGGGCCGGAGTGGCTGTTCATCGCAGAAAACCTTCATCCCGCTCATGTAGTAAGCAAGAGGCGTGCTGAAAGCCAGGCTGGCCGCTTGTGTTTCCGGCCAAGCCTTCACCCTGCCCATCAATTCGCGGTAGAAAGCCTCAGTGCGCTGTTTGTCATAACCGGCCCATTTCGGATTCATCCTCACGTTCAGTAAGTGGCTGGGCTCAAAGCCCAGATCTACGCGTTGCGCATTTTCCAGCGTCCGGATGAACAGTCCCGCGCAAACCAGCAGCGCCAAAGAGCCCGCGATCTGTGCCACCACCAAGAGCTCTTGAATGCGCTGCGATTGCGGCCCACCCGAACCACGAGCGCCGTCACGCAAAGCCTCATTTAGCCCTGTACGCGAGACTTGTAACGCCGGCCAGATTCCGATGAGCGTCCCGCTGCACACGGTGGAGAGCAGCGCGTAAAGGAAGACTCGCTTGTCGAAGCTGAAGTCGAGCAGGACCGGTACATCAATCGCCAAGTCGAGCGATGCGGCGAACGCTTGCGTGGCCCAGTGCCCCACCATCACTCCCACCACCGCTCCTAGCGCAGCAAGCAGCAGAGTTTCCGTAAGCATGTGCCGAATCAAGCGCGTGCGGTTTGCTCCCAACGCCGAGCGGATCGCCATTTCCCTTTGCCGCGCCGCCATGCGCGCCAGCAGAATGTTGCCGACATTCAGGGTCGTCAGTAGCAAGACCACGCCTCCTAGAACCGGTGGCAAGAACCGGACCAGCGGCGTCAAAGTGGAAAGAATACGCAACGGTATGGGTCGAGCCGACAACTCCGGCACGACGCGAATACTCACGCCCTTTTCGCTCTCCGGATATTGGTGTTCCATGCTGCGCGCCGCTACCGTGATTGCGGCTTGAGCGCCATTGACAGTCACGCCTGGCTTCAGGCGCCCAAACACCGTCAAACTCCGCACCGCTCTCGTATTAAAGAAATCACTCCCGAAGGCGTCGAGCGAAATCATACTGCCCAGCGTCATGTAGCCGTCCATGTCCACTCCGGCATAAAGTCCGTGAAAGCCCTTCGCCGTCACGCCCACTATAGTTACGGCTTGGCCGTCCACCCGCACCTGTGTGCCGATGACGTTTGGATTACCGCCAAATCTCTTCTGCCAGAAGGAATGCCCCAGCACCATCAGCAAAGGCCCCCCTGGGCTTTCTCCTTCACCGGGGCGAAAAAGTCGACCGGCGGCAGCTCGCACTCCCAGAGCGGAAAAGTAACCTCCGCTCACTGCGCTGTAAAGGAATTGCGTGCTTTTTCCGCCCGTACTGAATCCCCTGATTTGCAGCATTGCGCCGAATAGGTCCTGAAAAACGTCGGTTCGTTGACCAATGTCCTGCAGTCCGCGGTAGGAGAGCTGAAACTGAAATCCGGTTTCATCGCCCGGAGTCTGCGCTGCTAACACAACAATCTGTCCCGCGGCCTTCACAGGAAGAGGCCGTAGCAGACCATTCGCCACGCCGAACATGGCAGAGTTTGCGCCCATACCCAGTGACAGAGTCAGCACGATTACCGCAGTGGTGGACGCATCGCTCCGGAAGAGGCGGACCGCGTAGCGCAGGTCTCGAATGAGCGAACCTCCTCTCACCGCCTGGTCTCTTTTGGAAGAGCGTGTGGCGGAGTAGTGAACATGAACCGCATCGATGAGGATCTTTATGTTAATGCAAGAACCAACTTAGTTATTGCTCGTTACATCCCCTAGTCCTAGGAGTTCTAGAACCTTCTACGGCTGATTGCCGGGATAATAGATCAGATAGACTACTCGTGCGGGAGGCCCGACTTGGCTTACAGCAGGACGTCGACATTACGGCTTTTAGTCTCATCAGTCATAACCGTTACTCTCGGCTCTATGATAGGCCGTGCAGACGTCATCCAGTCAACGGTGATTCTGCCCCCGCCCGGTGGCCAATATACGGCTGCGACCATCTGCGTGGCTACCGGGTGTATAGTTAACTCCACTTTGGACAATTTCGTTGTCACCTCCTCTACGGAGAGTGCTGGCAACCAGATTGAGATAGTTAATGCTGATTTCGGGACCGATGTCTATACGAACACTGGTGGAAGTCCCGGAACGCTCTTGGGATCGGTCTCGTTGCACGGACCGGTGACCTTTACCTATTTCGGTCGTGACCCTTCAACCAACCCACTCGGAACTTTCAATACACAGCTCAGCAATTTCGATTTTGTGGGAACTTTGAACGGCGATACTGTTGAAATCCGGCAGAGCGCGAGCACCCCAAGCTTGGGCACCACCACAATCAATCAAGTGTCGGTCTCCCCGGTGTCGTACGGCGTCAGTAGCATGTTGACCATCAACGGAGAAATCAGCTTCAACGGCAGCCAGTTCGTGCCGGTCCCGCCAGTGATCACCACTCTTACCCCCGCTCCGACATCGGTTCCGGAACCTGGTTATACAGCAGCGTCAGGATTCCTGCTTCTCTCGCTCTTCGGTTTAAAGTTCCGCCGCCAAATTCACTAGAACACCCTTCGGTGCGCTTGTGAAGAATGCGATCTCCGTACCAACAGGGAGATCGATAAAGGAGGCGGCACGAAGTGCCTTCTTCAACTCTGTTCTGTTACTTGTGATTGGCGCTTGTAGAACTGCTCTCGTGCCAGTGTTAGCGGAAACAACCACAATCCCGGTAGCCCGCGGAAGTCTTCCGTGGAAACGGGTCTCGGCGATGCCCTACGGCTTCCGCAGCGTGGTCACAAACAAAAATCGCCGGGCGGCGGTCGCGATCTTCGGTGGCTGCGTCTCGCCAGAGTCTTGGAAAATCCTGTGCCAGCGCCAGGATTGCGGCTCGTTGCTCTTCATTGAAAACCTGACGGTCCTGTTCACGCCGCTGTTCGTATTCCTGCTGAGCTTCATCCAGCGCGCGTAGCTTTTGATTCTAGTCTGCAACAAAGCAGGGCCTTCGCGAGGTGGACTGTTGCGGCGATCAGCGCCAAAGATCTGTGCGTTTTCTCGTAATCGTTTCAGATTCCGTTCATAGGCTTCCCAGCTGATGTACGC
>JAFAUR010000568.1 GCA_019243205.1 Acidobacteriaceae bacterium
ATCTTGTTTCTCAATCTTCGCAATTTCGTGAATCGTTGGACAAAACGTCAAGGCTGGGATATAGTCATGAATCAGTTGATGATGATCTTCGGTGATCGGCTCAAGCCCGATTTAGTCGATTCACTCTGATCTTGAATGGCTCCGCCCCATTTACACAGTTTTCGTTACAGTCTCGAATGGGCACGTCGAATCGTTCAACGGCAAACTGCGCGATGAGTGTTTAAACACCCATTGGTTCACCAGTCTGCGTCAAGCCCGGAACATCATCGAAAGCTGGAGGACCGATTACAACTGCGGTCCATACTACCCCACCTCGCTATGTGCCTGAGAACTGAAGATCGTTTTGATTTTCTGCTGGTATTGCGGGTCGGCGGCCACCTCGATGGGCTCGCAGCTTTATATGTTGAGCGTTATCGCTCATGAGTTCCTGACGATTGACGAGCCATGGACCGTCCGGTAGAGGGTGCTCCGCCTGGAGTTCACCTGCATCAATGGCAAGCCGTACGGTTCTAGCGCTCACCTGCAGGAAGGCCGCGGCTTCCGTAAGATTCATCCACCCCTGCGCCTCCTTGTGCTCCGGAGTGTAACAAGGAATCTGGTGGTAACTTCGTAGCGCCGTTACACGCTCTTTCGTCCAACGATTGCCGCGGCCCGTCTTGTGTCCGTTGCGATTGAGAACACCCGCGATCAGATCATCGTTACAGATGTTCGCAAGCAGTGAAACGGCTTCGACGAGCGCCTTGTCGGTATGGCCGTTGTTATACCCGCGCCGACGCCGAGGCACACGAACTTCGGTGTGCAAACCACCTTTCCAATGGATCACGAGTACAATCTCACCTGCACTGCTCTCCACATCGGCCACTACTTCCTGAATCAGAGTGCGCACGATCCGTTTCTTCAGGCTCGCATCACTGCGCGGATCATTCCAGACCTGATCCAGTTGCTCCGCTAAGCCTGCAAACTCTGCCGGTGTAGGAGTCCTATCTTGCTCCTCAGCCGTAGCTGACTGGATGTGGTTCTCTATCTCTCTCACCCGCTGCATGGCCTGATTCCAGCGTCGTTCCAACTCCCCGGTGACTAAACGATTTTCTGGATCAGCAGCATCATATTGCCGTTGCGCTCGTTGCGCGGCATAACGGGCGGCCTCCAGGTCGCGCTCCAGCGCAGCAATCGCATCATCCTTGTGGTG
This sequence comes from Acidobacteriaceae bacterium, assembly GCA_019243205.1. Taxonomy (GTDB): domain Bacteria; phylum Acidobacteriota; class Terriglobia; order Bryobacterales; family Bryobacteraceae; genus Bog-105. Next base: position 1,190 of record JAFAUR010000568.1, read on the forward strand.
CATCTGTTCCTCACTGGCGAGCAGTGCTGCTTCGATCGCGGCGGGTTGCACGGCGGCCAGAACTTGTTTACTAATAATGTCATCCACCGGAACCCCTCCGAAAGCGATACAGCGCGGCTCACCATGATCGAGCCAGCCGCGATTGCACATGTAACGTAAGACTTCGTGCTGGCTTCCTGTGTACCGTACCGTCAGCTTACGACCACAGCGCCGGCATCGCAACAAGCCAGTCAGTAAACCCGCACCTTTTTTCGCTGCGCCTGGCTGTTCGGTCGTGATCACATTCTCGCGAATGCTGCGTCGAATGTTCTCACTTTCTTCCCAACTGATGTAGCCTTCATGAGAGTTCGGAATGAGCGCCAGCCATTGTTCGCGTGGCTTTTTGCGAGACCTATGCCGTGGCTCCCCGCCTTCGTAGCGCAGCACGTGCTCGGTCTTGCCGTAGGCATAAGCTCCTCCGTACACAGGGCTGGTGATCAACCGATAAACCGACCGGTACGATGGCCGTCTCCAGAAAAGCACCCCGCGAGGCGTTTGCGTCGGCAGTTGTAGTTCGTGCTCCAGGAACCACAGCAATGTTTGGCGCACCGTTCCCAGTTCACGAAACTTCCGGAAAACCAAAGAGATTGCTTCTTGGACGCGTCGGTCTGGGTTCTTCTCGAGACGCTGCTCTTCACTCTTGACGTAGCCGACCGGCGCAGTAATCAGTAGCTCCCCGCGTTTGGCCTTTGCATGACGCGCTTCGACGGAACGCTGCCGCAGCAAGTCCAACTCATACTCGTTGAGACTGCCTTTCAGCCCGAGAAGCAGACGGTCGTTACTCTGCCGCGGCGCATAGACCGTCTCCTGATCGATCAGCACTGTGTCGACGATGCGGCACACTTCCACCAGCTGTTGCCATTCCCGGCTGTTTCTTGCAAAACGCGACACTTCACGAGCAGCAACCGCACCTACCTTCCCGAGACATACCTCGGCCACCATCCGCTCGAAGCCGGCTCGGACCACAGTCCCTGCAGCAGAACGGCCTAAGTCATCATCGACTACTTCGATCTCGCGCCAGCCTAACTGATGCAGATGTTTCTGCATCGCATATTGCAGCTTCTGGCTCTCGAGATTGTGTGTTACCTGGTAGGCCGATGATTGGCGAACGTAGAGAATCGCTTTCCGTTCCAGATGGTGCGGCCTAATCTTGTCACTCATGCCCGCCCTCCGGATGCTGGCCTGCTGCTCCCGCTTTTCGATTGACGTGCTGGCGAAGAAGTCGGGCCAGGAGAACAACTACTTGCGGGTCTATCTCCCGAGGACACGGCTGGATCTGAGGACTGTTGGCAAACAGCTTGAGCTGCGTCTTTGCTGTCCTCGTTGGCTGGCGCATCAGAACCTCCGAATGCGATAAGTTGATGCTGCGCTTCTATCACATCGGCAGCCGCATCCAGCGTTCTCCGCAACAAGCGGAGCGCATCAACATTCACTCGCCCTGACGGCCCCTCCCGGAAGATGCGGCAGACCGCCGCATCCAGCATCCAAGCTGGTACTTCCAGCGGAGCTGTTCTAGGATCTTCGTCGATACTACAGACAAACACCACTGTCCCGCGCCGGTTTCGCTCACCATGGATCGTTACTTCCTGTCCGTAGAAAGGATGCCACGCGTACAATACTTCAGCCGGATCGGTTTTATGGGTTTTGCGTCTCTCATTTGTACAACCAGGTGCGCCCACACAGCGCGTTAGGGTATGCAACGCCGAACGAATTCGCGAGTTGGAGCAGCGCTTCCTTCGCCGTTGAAACCCTGAGTAACACGACAGCGAAACCGCGTCAAGGCAACCCTGGCGGGCTCGCTGCGCTCGGCCTTGACCCGGCCCCGCCGTCGTGCGCAAGACGACTGACATGAACGGCGAAGGAAAGCTTCGAATAAACCGAATGAGAGCCGGAATTCCCAGTTATGACTGGCACGATTTCGACGGGCAGGTCAGCTTCGATACCGCAGCGCCGGTCTGGGCTCGCTCTTCCTGCAATGCCTTCGTTTGTTGCTGCAACACGGTCAGCCGCATCGTCTATGTCGACACGCCGGGCGGCCGAGGGCTTTCCCTTCACGGCGAGACCGTCCTGTACTGTCACGTGACAGTCACAGGCATGGTGATGTGGAACCAATCGATCAGATGCTCGCTGCATGGATGCAAGTACTCTTGCACCCGGCGAACATTCTCACCACCGTCGGAGAAAAACAAAAGTTGCTGGTTTTCTTGTAGCCCTTGCGATTTCAACAACCCCCATAGCCGCCGGCGTGGCTTTTCGTCATAGGTTTGCACGAAGGCGAAACACTTCGCTGACGGTACTTCATCCTCGTCTTCGCGCCGGAAAGCCACCACGCTTTTGCCCGCGATCACTTCGAACCATCCCTGCTTGTGTGCGGCTCGCACGTATCCACCATCCAGCCCGACGGTGATCGGACCGTCCGGCAACGGCTGTTGCGCCCAGTCCTGTTCCGAGCCCTCGAAGAGATTGAGTTGCCGCTCTTCACCGAGCTCTCGCTCGATTCGTTCTGCTGTGGCGTGCAGGTGGGTTCGGACGACCTCTGGATTTACGGAATCTTCAACGGGCAATACGTCCCGTAACAAATCGGTCACTTTCGCGAACGGGATCAAGGACGCCCACTTCGTTTCCAGATACACCATCTCCGGGCTGGTTTGTCCTTGAAGCCAAGCTCTCATCGGGCGAAACGTCTTGAGCCCATGAGCCGGAATTGACAAGTTAATGGACAGTTTGCCGGATACTGGAGCAGTGTCTGTTCCGTCCTATAAGCGGGACCGGTTTCCGCCAGAGGTGATCGCCCATGCGGTATGGCTGTATTACCGGTTCGCCCTTTCATTCCGGGATATTGAAGAG